>CAYOTJ010000595.1:0-2637 GCA_964406855.1 uncultured Saprospiraceae bacterium | reverse complement strand
GCTAAGCGGTTGTCAACAGATTGCCGGAGCGCCTTTGCGAAAAAAATGTACATTTGTGCCGATCCCAAAAGCGCCTTCGGGCGTTATCGGGTTTAAAATCATAGCTATGGTTCACAAGAAAAGCATTTACCGGGTACTACTACTGCTGCCCGTCGCGCTCAGCCTGGCGGCCTGTAATGGCGCCGACAACGCTGAAGCAGGCAAATCGGTTGAAGCCATCCGGGTAGATGGCGCTGCATCTAATGCAGAACTCGTTCGCAACCCCGTCTCAGCTCAAGGTATGGATACCAGCCAAATGGCTAAAATTGAGTTTGAAGAAACCTATTTCGACTTCGGCGTCGTCGATGAAGGGGCCGAAGTGGTACATGAATTTAAGTTCACCAATACGGGCAATATCCCTTTGATTATTTCTGATGCGCGTTCTACCTGTGGCTGCACGGTGCCTGAATGGCCCCGCACTCCCATTCAACCGGGCGAAGGAAGCAGCATCACCGTCAAGTTTAATACGGCCAATAAACCCGGGGTACAACAGAAACCCATAACCATTACCGCGAATAGTTTCCCGTCACAGATACAAATATTCCTTCGGGGAGAAGTGAATCCCAAGCCGGGTACAAAAAAGAACCATTAATCCATCACTAATTAAGGTCAATTGCTATATGTTTAATCAGGGATTCATTCTATTGCAGGCAGGAGCAGGGGGCGGTATGTCCAGCCTCATTATGTTCGGCTTGATGATGGTCATCTTCTGGCTGTTTATCATCAGGCCCCAGGCCAAGCGCCAGCGCGAGCAGAAAAGCTTTATTGATGCGCTTGAAAAAGGTACAGAAGTGGTTACATCCAGCGGCATTATCGGCAGGATCAATAAAATCGAAGGCGATATTGTTACCTTGGAGGTGAGCAAACAAATCTTCATGCGGTTTACCAAAAGTGCAATTTCTAAGGAAATGACGGATGCGTTGGCAAAATCTCCCACTGCTGCTAAAGAACAGTCTTCAGGCGATTAATTTCCCGCGGGCAGACCGCCCGCTGATGTTCATTTGCCTGGGCATTTCATTTTTCTTCTGGCTATTGGTCAAACTATCCCAGGAGTATGAAGCCCCGGTGACGGCTACGGTGCAGTACCTTGTACCCAAGGGTAAGGTATTCTCCGTAGCCCCGCCAAAGCAGGCAGAAATAGGCATCAAAGGAACAGGCTGGCAATTGTTGCGTACCATCTATGTGCGCAGGAGCCTCTCCATTCAGTACAAAATGCCTGGTCAGGATGAGGTAGTTATCAATACAGAAACACTTAGGGCCGATGTTGCCCGACAGTTGGCTTATGCCGGGCTCAAATTTAGTTACCTCCGCTTTCCTTCTGTTACTACCCGACTGGAAGCCGCGGCTACTAAAATGGTGCCCATCCAACTTCGGCATGACATTCGCTTAGCCAAAGAATATCGCCTTATGAGGGCCATCGCACTCACACCTGATTCGGTAGCCATCACCGGCCCCGTGAGCCTGCTGAACCGGACTTACTCCTGGCCTACCCGGAAGGTGGTGTTGTCAGAGCTCAAAGAACCTGCTACCCTCAATGTGGAACTTGCTCCTCCGCCCCCCGAACTTCAGTTGGCTACCCGCTTTGCGCAGGCCGGCCTCAAAGTAGAGCAGGTAACTACGAAAGAGCTTTTTCTCAATGTGGAAGTGCGCAATGGCCCCGTTGGCGATAGCCTTCGATTCTTTCCCGATCGCATCAAAGTCAGTTGCGTAGTGGGCGTCAGTGAATATGACTTTATTGATGCCGGCGATTTTCGCCTCGTTGTAGATTTGGAAAACATCTCGCTCGATAAGTACAACAATACCGCTCCGATATTTATCGAAGAACAGCCAGAAGGCGTCGAGCACGTTCAGCTCAGCAAACGTTCGGTACAGTTTCTGCGGGTTGAAGCAGACCAAAAATAAAACTGCCCCGACTACTCCTTTGGGAAGGACAGCGGGGCAGCCCACACACTATGAGAACACCCATTATCGCTAAATATCTTTATCTTTCGGGTTGCTTGCACATTTATAATAAAGACGCTTAAGACCCCCATAAGTATGCATGACGAAATGTTATTTTTTTTAACAATTCGACTTTTTTTGATTTAAACAATTGACTAACAAGCACTTGGAATTAATGTTAAATTAATTAACCAGTCAGTTAAACGACAAACAACTCTTTAAAGCTGGCTTATGATCTCCGAAAAAAGCAAACGAGAAATTCTGGAAGCCGCCCGGGTGGAGGAGGTAATCGGGGATTTTATCAACCTGCGCCGGCGCGGAGTCAACCTCATTGGACTGTGCCCTTTTCACAATGAAAAAACGCCTTCTTTTAACGTCAATCCTGCGCGAAATATCTATAAATGTTTTGGCTGCGGGAAGGGTGGGGACCCCGTAGACTTCCTCATGGAGCATGAGCACATCAGCTTTGTGGAGGCCCTGCGCTGGTTAGCTAAAAAATACGGCATTGCTTTAGAGGAAATTGAGCCTACGGCCGAGGCAGTACAGGCTGCGCAGGTGGAGGAAAGTTTATTCTTGGTCAATCAGTTTGCTGCCGACTATTATCAGGAACATCTCTTCGATTCTGACCGGGGCAGAAGCGTAGGGTTAGGTTATTTC
>CAYOTJ010000594.1:0-2638 GCA_964406855.1 uncultured Saprospiraceae bacterium | reverse complement strand
ATCGTTGGGGTCTAAGTATTTTTTGGAAAGGTCAAATGCCTCTTTTTGCTCTGCTGCAGTGTACATAATGGTAAGGAGTAAATTTACCTCCCAAAGATAAGGCGTTTGTATTGTTTGTGGAACTTACTACCTTGGCTTTTCGTTTCCACAAAAAACATAGCGCATTGCATTCAGGAACGATCATAAAATCAACGGGAAGCTGGTATCAGGTGCGACTCGACGAAAGCGGCGAAATGATTCCCTGCCGCATCGTCGGCAAATTTCGCACCGAAGGGCTGCGTTTCACCAATCCCATTGCCGTAGGCGATAAAGTAGGCGTACTCATTGCTCAAAGCGATGAAGGCATCACCGGCGCCATCCAGAAGATAGAACCCCGCGCCAATTACGTCGTACGCCAGTCGCCCCGCCGCAAGCACGACCTCCACCTCTTAGCCAGCAATATTGATCAGGCTATGCTGTTGGCAACCATCGTACACCCTAACCTCAAGCAGGGTTTCATCGATCGGTTTTTGCTTATGACAGAGCCCTTCAGCATACCCACTACCCTCGTCTTCAACAAAGCCGACCTCTACGGCGAAGAAGAACTGGCCATCTTTGGCGGCCTCAAGGTCATCTACGAAAGCATTGGCTATGAGGTATTGCTGGTGTCGGCTCATACCGGCTTAGGCGTAGCGGAAGTGCGCAGCCGGCTGGCCGGTAAAACCACGCTGGTGAGCGGGCAGTCGGGCGTAGGCAAATCCAGCTTAGTCAACCATGTGCAGCCAGGTCTCGAACTGCGCACCCAGGAACTCAGCGACTACTCCGGCAAAGGGCAGCATACCACCACCTTCGCCGAAATGTTTACCCTGCCCGATGGCGGCTTCCTCATCGATACGCCGGGCATCAAAACCCTGTCATTCAACTACCTCGAACCTACCGAAGTGGCGCACAACTTCCGGGAGTTTTTTGAGCTGTCGGAAGACTGTCGTTTTGGCGGCAGTTGCCTGCACCGCAACGAGCCGGGCTGCGCCGTCAAAGCGGCCCTCAAGGCCGGAACCGTTAGCGAATTGCGGTACGCCAACTACCTTGCCCTGCTCGAAGAAATAGAAGATCAGAACTATTGGGAGCGCCGCGAGGTGTAGCCTTACAACGCTTCCAATGCCTGCTCCAGATCGGCCATCAGCCAGTCTGGGTCTTCTAAGCCAATGTAAAAGCGCACTAACCGGAAGGAGATGCCGGGCACGGGTCGGCCGGGAATGTTGTAAAACCCGGCCATGGGAAGCATCAACGACTCATGGCCGCCCCAGCTTACCGCCATAAGGAAATGCTTTACCCGGCCAATGAACCGCTCCATTTGCTCGGGTGTATCGGCCCGAAAATAGACCGAGAATAGTCCGCCGGCCCCACGCATCTGCCGGCCGGCCAGTTCGTACTGCGGGAAAGAAGGCAGCAAAGGATGCAATACCTGTTCTACTTTGGGGTGTTGCTCCAGCCGGCGGGCTATCTGCAAGGCGCTGTCGTTGCTGCGGGCTAAGCGCAGCGGCAGGGTGCGCAGGCCCCGCAAAATGAGGGCCGCATCGTGCGGGCTGATGATGGCGCCCAGTGTCATATATTCATTGGCGAAGATGTTTTCCAGTAGCGCCCGGCTCCCACATACCACGCCCGCCACCACATCGCTGTGGCCATTGAGGTACTTGGTAGCGGAATGAATCACCAGATCGATACCCAGTTGATGCGGCTGCTGATATAAAGGCGTACAATAGCTATTGTCGATGGCCGTTATAGCGCCCCGACTTCGGGCCAAGGCTGCACAGGCCTCCAGGTCTTGCAGGCCCAGCATAAGACTGTTGGGGCTCTCTAAGTACAGCAAGCGGGTGTTGGGCTGAAAGGCAGCCGCCAAGGCTTCCAGATCAGCGCCGTCGGCAAAGGTAGCCGCAACGCCAAAGCGGGGCAGATAAGCGGTCAGCAGGTGCTTCGTCCAGGAGTAGGGCGAGGCCACACAAACCACATGGTCGCCGGCGGCCACCTGGCTCATTACGGCTGCCGATATCGCCGCCGAGCCGCTGCCAAACACTAAGCAATCTTCCGTGCCTTCCAGCGCCGCCAGCTTTTGCCGCAGTATGGCCACGGTGGGGTTGTTGCCGCGCGTATACACATGCGCATCGTACTCGTGGGCAAAGCGCTGCCGGAAGTCTGCCAGCGTAGGGAAAACAAAATTGCTGGTTTGCATTATGGGAGGGGCTACAGCCTGATAATACAGGCTTCTCTCCTCTCCGAGATGATTGAGGATGTAGTTGATGTCTTGATCGGTTGTGTTCATGGCCAAATATAAATGAGATTTGGTGGGTAATCCATTGTCGATGGCCAAATATCCTCAATCTCCGGCAACTTGCTTTAAACATTACCCTTAACATGGGCAGGTATCGCATAGGTCTTGATTTGCCTGTAACCTTTATTTGACCAAAACCTGTCGGCGCGATTTACAACTCAGCGCCGATTTCCTAGTATTCGTCGCAAAATTCCAAGAGTCTGTTCCAAAAAAATAGCAACCTGGCGCGTACTAACTACATCTTTGCTGCAACGGATGACGCTTTGGTTTCGTCCTTACAACAAAATCACCCGAAAATTTTGTATCATGACTACCCGATTGTTTGTATTC
>CAYOTJ010000593.1:433-2639 GCA_964406855.1 uncultured Saprospiraceae bacterium | reverse complement strand
GGTTTCTCGAAACCCTGTGCCCGGCCGACATCCTCGGCCTTCCTGCGGGGCGCCGCCCTTACGCTGGCCATAACCCCCGAGCTGGAATGGACGGCCTTCGCCTCCTCCCGCCGCCGCGACGCCAACCTCATCCAACCCGACACCACCGATACCGGCGAGGCCCTGCCCCGCATCAGCGCTCTTGACCTCGACGGCTTCCACCGCACCGCCGCCGAAATCGCCGACCGCAACGCCGTCGCCCACCAGCTCATAGGCAGCAGCCTCCGCTGGGCCCGACCCGCCGGCCACATCGCACTCAATGCCGTAGCCAACCAGCTCAGCAAGCCCCTCGCCTACCGGCCCGCCCTCTACAACCAATACTACTTCGCCGGCGACCGCCTCTTCAACGCCAGCCTCGACTACGCCTGGCGGTACCGCAACCTCAGCTTCTTTGGCGAAACCGGCTACAGCGACAATGGCGCCATAGCCACCATCAACGGCCTGCTGGCCAACCTCGACCGCCGCGTCGACCTCGCCCTGTTTTTCCGTTCCTTTCCCCGCAACTTCCACACCCTTTTAGCCGATCCCTTCGCCGAAACCACCGGCGCCCGCAATGAAACGGGCTTCTACGCCGGCATCGAAATACGCCCCCATCGCTACTGGATCATCAATGGCTACATCGACTTTTGGCGCCATCCCTGGCTGCGCTTCGGCGTCGACGCCCCTTCCGGCGGCCACGAATACCGCCTGCGCCTCACCTATTTCCGCAAACGCTCCATGGAGGCTTATCTCGAAGTGCGCAACGAGGTTAAAGAAGCCAATATCCCCCTTTTCGACAGCCCCCTCAACGCCGTGCTGCCCGGCAACCGCTTTCAGGCCCGCCTTCATTATTCCCTCAAACTCAGCCCTACCTTAGAGTGGCGCAGCCGCCTCGACTGGGGCTATGCCGACAACCCCGTCAACAACCGCCAAACCGGCATTGCCCTATCCCAAGACATCCTGTACCGCCCCGTGGGCTCGCCCTTCTCCTTCACCACCCGCTTCGCCCTCTTCGATACCGACGGCTACCAGGTGCGCTTCTACAACTACGAAAACGGCCTGCTCTACAACTTCGCCATCCCTGCCTACTACCATCAGGGCAGCCGCTTCTACTTCAACCTCCGCTATAAAGGCATTCGCAACCTCACCCTCGAAGCGCGCTACGCCCAAACTTTCTGGACCAATCAGGAAACCGTCGGCAGCGGCCTCGACAGCACGGGCCTGCCCCGCCGCACTGAGTTGTCGGCGCAGATGAAGTATCAATTTTAGAGATCGGAAACCGCACCCGGGCCCCGGGCCTTGCGCTACCCTCCGAACAACAGGCTGCCCACCCTCACCAGCGTGCTGCCCGCGCGAAGAGCTAAGGGGTAATCGCCCGACATGCCCATAGAAAGTTCGCAAAAAGCGGGATCATTCGGGTAAAAAGCAGCTTTTAACGCCACGAAATGCCGGTGCAGCTCGGCAAATTCGGCAGCCACCTGGGCCTCATCGGCCACAAACGAAGCCATGCCCATGATGCCGCATACGCGCACAGCTTTCAGGGTTGGGGCTGCGCGCAACAGGTCTTCTGCCTCCGGGCGGGAGAGGCCGTATTTGGTTTCCTCCCGAGCTACTTTCAGTTGAATGAGGACGTCAATAACGCGACCACAGCGTTGGGCCTGTCGATCGATCTCCTCCAGCAGGCGCAGGCTGTCGACGGAGTGGATGCAGTGCACAAAGCTGGCGATGTACTTTACCTTGTTGGTTTGCAGATGCCCAATGAGATGCCAGCGTATATCGTCGGGCAGGGCTTCTTTGCGTTCGAGGAGATCTTGTACGCGGTTTTCGCCAAAATGGCGCTGCCCCTGTTCGTAGAGCCCGCGAATGGCCTCAATAGGCTGGGTTTTGGATACGGCCACCAACCGGGCGCCGTAAGGTTGCAGTTCTGCCAACAAAGCACTCAATTCCATGCGCTATAGTTTGAGAAAAATGCCCAACTTGCACCGCTAATTTTTGTTCTGATGATGGAACAACCAAACGGTATGAAAGATCAAATAACAGCAGTAGAAAATCCGGCCGCCAAGATAGGCCGCTATCTTTCAATGATCAAGTTTAGCCACACCATTTTTGCGATGCCCTTTGCGCTGGTGGGCTTCACGCTGGCCAGCTTGGAAGCCGGGCAAATGACCTGGCGATTGCTGGTGTTGGT
>CAYOTJ010000593.1:0-423 GCA_964406855.1 uncultured Saprospiraceae bacterium | reverse complement strand
CTTTATTTCCGCTCGTTCTGCCCTTATCTTTGTGGTAGCCAACAGCCTGCTGTTTGTATTTACCACCTGGTTTATCAACCCCCTGTGCTTTATGTTGTCGCCGGTGGCGCTGCTGGTGGTATTGGGTTACAGCTATACCAAGCGTTTTACCTACCTCTGCCATTTTGTGTTGGGGCTGGGGCTGGCGCTGGCGCCCATTGGCGCCTACTTGGCGGTAACGGGCGCGTTTGCATGGCTACCCGTGGTTTACAGCGCGGTTGTGTTGCTGTGGGTATCCGGCTTCGACATTATCTATGCCCTACAGGACGACGAGTTCGACCGCTCTCAGTCGTTGTGGTCTGCGCCGGCCCGACTGGGCAGAAAGCGGGCCCTGGCACTGTCGAACGGGCTGCACCTCTTCAGCGGGCTGCTACTGCTGGGGGC
>CAYOTJ010000592.1:0-2641 GCA_964406855.1 uncultured Saprospiraceae bacterium | reverse complement strand
CATCGATACCAGCGCCGCCAAAGGTTCGGCAGCCAAAGAGGCCGCGCCCAAAGCAGCCCCGGCAGCCGAAGCCCCAAAAGCCGAAGCCCCCGCTGCCGCAACGCCGTCTTACGCAGCCGGCCACCCTTCGCCATCTGCTACCAAAATACTCGAAGAAAAAGGCATTCCCGCCGCCGACTTACAAGGCACCGGCCGCGATGGGCGCATCACCAAAGCCGACGCCCAAAATGCAACGCCCGCCGCTAAACCTGCGCCCGCTGCGGCGCCTGCTGCGCCGGCCCCCAAGCCCGCCGCGCCCGCCGTTGCCTTCAGCCGCCAGGAAGACCGCAAAAAGATGTCGCGCATGAGGCGCACCATCGCCGCGCGCCTCGTCAAGGCCAAGAACGAAACCGCCATGCTCACCACTTTCAATGAAGTGGACCTCACCGAGGTCATGGCCCTCCGCAATAAAGTACAAGACCGCTTCGTAGCCAAGCACGGCATCAAGTTAGGCTTTATGTCCATCTTCGCCAAAGCCTGCGCCCAGGTGCTCATGGATATGCCCGAAGTGAACGCCCGCATCGACGACAACGACCTCGTCTATCACGAATACGTCGACATCTCCATAGCCATCTCAACGCCCAACGGCCTCGTAGTGCCCCCCGTGCGCAACGTCGAGTCGCTGTCGTTCGCCCAAATCGAACAGGAAATCAAAGAACTCTCAGGCAAGGCCCGCAATGGCGCGCTCAGCATCGAAGAGATGCAGGGCGGCACCTTCACCATCACCAATGGCGGCGTCTTCGGCTCCCTCCTCAGCACGCCCATCATCAATGAGCCTCAATCGGCCATTCTGGGCATGCACGCCATCAAAGAACGCCCCGTAGTGGTCAACGGCGAAATCAAAATCCGCCCCATGATGTACATCGCCCTGTCGTACGACCACCGCGTCATCGACGGCAGCTCTTCCGTAACCTTCCTCGTAAAGGTCAAGGAACTGCTGGAGGAACCCACCTTCCTCCTGATGAACATCTAAGCAGATCGCCGTCTGAATATGGACAACAAACGGCAAAAACATACCTCCAAAGCAGTAGCGCTGACCCAAATCCAGCGCTACTGCGCTTTTCAAGACCGCTGTCATCAGGAGGTGCGCGCCAAACTCCTCAGCATGGGCCTGCGCGGCCCCGAGCTCGAAGACATCATGGCATCCCTCATCACCGACAGGTTCCTCGACGAAGAGCGCTTCGCCCGCTCCTTTGCCCGAGGCAAGTTCAACGTCAAACAATGGGGCCGCGTGCGCATCGTCGCCGAACTCAAATTTCGCAACATCAGCGCCTATTGCATCGAGCAAGCCCTGGCCGAAATCTCCCCCGAAGCCTACGCCGCCCAACTCGCCGGCCTGCTCCAAAAAAAAGCGGCCCAAACCCCTGATTTTCAGGCCCACGACTTTCAAGCCCGCCAAAAAATCGCCGCTTTCGCCCTCCGAAAAGGTTATGAGTCCGATCTGGTTTGGGAAGCCATCGAGCAGCTAACCTAAGTCAGACACCTGACTTTTGGCGAATTTTGGTTTGACCATTATCGAGTTTCGCCTTATTTTTACTGCCAGGCAGCGCATTTGCAGTATATTCAACATACTCGCCCCATCAAAAGCGCTACCTTTGGTCTTCTAACCGCAAAATGACAACCGTATGAATCAGGAAACGCTACATGAACTCCGCCAGGAAGCTCTGGTACTCGACGAAAGCGAGCAAACCGAAATAAAAGGCGGGTACCGCATCGCCCCGCACGTCATCCGCGAGCGCATTGCGCCCCGCTGGGATGAAATCGACATCCGGCTCCACAACAACGAAGATGGCGTAGCAGGCAGAAGCCGCAATCGCGGATGGCTGGGCCTCCGACTCCCGTAGTCGGGCGCCCCCCCTCAGCAAACTGACTTTTGCCCCGGGCCCCACAGGCTTTTTATTCCCCATACAAAGGCCTCCCCGGCATCCGCAGGAAGCAATCAAAGCGCCTGGCGTCTCTT
The DNA here is from genome assembly GCA_964406855.1 of uncultured Saprospiraceae bacterium. Lineage (GTDB taxonomy): Bacteria > Bacteroidota > Bacteroidia > Chitinophagales > Saprospiraceae > JAUMBM01. The sequence goes on along the minus strand of CAYOTJ010000592.1, from coordinate 642 downwards.
TTATTTACAAAAAGGCGCCCTACCGCGCATTTTACATTTTTAGTCACCTCAGGGGCCTACCCCGCATAACATCCAGCTCCACCGGCAGCCTGCGCGGGGTCGCTACGCTGCGCAGCTCGCTATTCGCTCGGCCCTGCGGGCTGCCCTCCTTGCAGTCGGGCACTACTCCGCATCGCTAGGCCGGGCGATACCCTCCGCAAAAGAGGTTGCCCGATTATAGAGGAGACGCCTTATATTTGAGACGGCTAAACGCACGTCCGCTATGGAAAATACCCCTCAACAGCCGGAAGAAACGGCCGGCCAGGAACAACTTCAGGCTGCCCCCACTGAAAATAAAACGCCCGCCAAGCGCCGCGCCCTCAATTATCAGGATGCCATATCGCTGGGCGTTTTTCTGCTTGGCTTTCTCGCCCTTTTTGTCTCCATCCGCCAGGCTTCCATCATGAACCGGCAAACCGAGGTGCTCATCCAACAAGGCAAGGCGGGCGCATGGCCCATACTCGAAATCGGACTCTATCGCGGCTTCGACTCCACAGGCCATATCATTCACTATGGCATCACGTTCGCCAACAAAGGCGTAGGCCCCGCCACCGTCAACGGAGTACACGTAGCCTTCAATGACAAACCCGCCTAACACTAGTC
>CAYOTJ010000591.1:805-2644 GCA_964406855.1 uncultured Saprospiraceae bacterium | reverse complement strand
CGGTCGCAGGAGCTCCCTTCTATCCCTTAGCCGGGCGCATACCTGTCATAAAAATATGCCGCTGCCGCACAGGCTGCCCAAAAGAGTAGGCGCCATGCGACGGGCTCCAAACCCCCAACAATTTCCCAAACCCTGCGTTCGTTATTTTATAGTTCTCCAAGCCAAGATTCACTCATCCTGACTTGGAAAACTATAATAATGCAGCATAGACGGGTTTTGTGTGCAAAAACAGGACTATGCTGCTGTAAAGCCTGACCGTTTAAACAACAAAAGCGCCCCAGTATGCCTTGCCGAAATTTAATTTTGTTTCTCTTTTTCCTAAGCGCGGGCTTGTCTTGCGCGCTGCCCTTGTCGGCCCAGGTCGACCGCTCCCGCTATGCGTTGCTGTGGGAGATCAGCGGCAACGGCCTTGAGCGGCCCAGCTACCTGTTTGGGTCGATGCACATCCGGCATAAAGATATTTTTGAATTTCCGGATTCGCTGTTTTATTACATCGAACGCTGCGAGGCCTTTGCCAATGAAATCCACCTCGACTCGGCCATGAACCGCTTCTTTGATCTGGCCATGAGCGAAACCCGCCATTACAGCAAGGGCAAGCTGACAATGCTGCCGCCCGACGGTCTGCGCCCCGACTCGTCAGGCCGCCGCGCCGCCTTTGCGCCGCCGCGCCGCAAAACCCAGCAGGGTATGCCCACCATGCTCGACGCTTACCTCATGAACGTAGCCCGCGCCCAGGGCAAAGTGCTCTATGGCCTCGAAAACATCGACGAACACCTCGGTATTGACGACGTCAAGGGCGGCTTCAGCGGCTCGCCCCGGGAGTTTGGCTTTTCGGGCGGCGAGACGGGCCTCGAAGAGCTTATCGACATCTACCAGAGCGGCGACCTCGATCGCATCTCCAACTACATAGATACGCATGGCGGGGGGGAGGACGTAGACCTCATTCCGCGCAACTACATCATGGCGGAGTCCATCGAGCGCATCACCCAAGGGCACAGCCTCTTTGCGGTAGTAGGGGCAGCTCACCTGCCCGGCAAGGAAGGAGTGGTGCAACTACTCCAGGAGCGCGGCTACAAGGTGAAAAAAGTGTCGCCCTCATTCCGGGGGCTGGCCCGGCAGTACGAATATGCGCCCCGCGAGCGCGCCTGGTACCGCACCGAGTCGCCCGACGCCAGCTACGCCTTCGAGACGCCCCTGCCTGCCCAGCCGGTGGGGCGCAAAAACCTCAACAGCTACTACATCACCTTCGATCTGGGCGACGGCATGGGCTATGTGGTTTCGGCCGAATACCTGCTGCCGGGCGCCTATTACAACTTCGAGCGCCAGTATTTTGAAGACAACGGCTTCAAGGTCTTGTCTTCCGATACCATCGCCATATCCGAGCGCTTAGGCACAGAGTACCGCTAAGCCAAGCCCGACGACGACCTCAAGTACTACCGAGCCCGCGCCATAACGGTCAACGGGCGCCTGTACTACCAGCAGTTTGGCTCATTCCTCGAACAAAACCTCTACGGCCCGGAGGCAGAGCGCTTCTTTGGCAGTCTGTCGCTCTTTCCGGTGCGTGTGGCCGAGGCGCAGGTGGAGTCGGTGCGGGGCGCCTTCCGGGCAGCCCTGCCAACGGGCTACACCCAAACCAGTCATTATGAAGGCGAAGGCGACCCCGAGCAGGTCTCCTGTCAGGGCATAGACGGCAAGGGCAACTTCTTTGCCGTGCGCTTCTTCGAGCTCGACGACAAGGCCATTGCCCGCTATCCCGGCGACTCGGCAGTGCTGACCGCCGCGCTGGCCAATGCCGCCGAACTTTTTGGTAAAAAATTGGAACGCACCGATTCCGCCCAA
>CAYOTJ010000591.1:0-795 GCA_964406855.1 uncultured Saprospiraceae bacterium | reverse complement strand
ACTGTGGTCGCTGCCGGCTCGCACGGGGCAGCTTAGCCTTGGGCCCGGCGTAAAACTGTGGGTGCAGGCCTTCCGCCGGGGCGCTCGCATCTACGTGCTCACGGCCGCCGGCGCCGATGAGGCCCGCACTTTTTTCAACGATTTTGCTCTGCTGCCCGCCAACGCCCCGCTGCGGAAATACCAGTTGGGACAGGAGAAGTTTACGGCCCTCTGGCCCGCAGAGCCCGTCAAGCCGGCTACCGCGCCGGCCTGGCAGCAGCGCTACGGCAAGTTGTACCCGGTAGCCTCGGCAGCTACCGCCCAGGCTAAAGACACGCTTTCGGGCGGGGCTTATGTCGTGAGCGTATTGCGGCATCCCGATTTTTTTCGCATTGCGGGCTATGAGGCTTACTACCGGAATCTGCTGCCCGTGCTTTTCCCCGAACCCCATGAGGTGCTGCACACCCGCCTGGAAGCGCGCGAAGGCGGAGCCCCCGTCTTCTCGGCCGAAATACAACCCGGGCAGGCCCTTACCGCCCAGCATCTGCAATTGGAGCTGCGGGGCGATGCGCTGGTGGTAAAATCGCTAACGGGCTCCCTCGACTGGGTGCGGGGCGACCAGGCAGCCGCTTTTTTTGCCGGCGTGGCCCTCGACAGCATTTATGCGCCCGCCGACCCCCTTCAGGGGCGACCCGAGGTGTTCTTAGACCGCATTTTCGACCGCTCGCTCGACTGGGAAGACAATTATCCTTCGCAGGCGGCCAACTATCCTTTTGATGCCGCCGACCTGCCGCTGCTGGCCGGCTACCTCGACCC
>CAYOTJ010000590.1:0-2648 GCA_964406855.1 uncultured Saprospiraceae bacterium | reverse complement strand
CTACCGACCAAGGTATATCTTTATGGGTGCTGGATGTAGCTCGCAGCCAGGCGCGCCGCCTCACCGAGGAGGTGCTGAACAATACCATGCCGGGCTCTGCCTTTGAGTGGCTGCCCGACAACCAGACTATTGTTTACCGCGCACGCTTAGGCGGCACAGCGCCTGCGGCGCCCGCAACCCCTGCCGGCCCGGTGGTGCAAAGCAACAGCGGTCAGGCAGCGCCCGTGCGCACCTATCAGGACCTGCTGCGCAACCCGCACGATGAGGCCCTCTTCGACTACTACGGCCAGGCTGAACTAAAAACCGTAAGCCTGAAAACCGGTAAGCAGCAGTCGCTCAACATCCGCGGCCTCATAAGCTCGGTGTCGGCCTCGCCTGCCAATGGCTACCTGCTGGTGCAGCGCCTCAAGCGGCCCTTCTCCTATTTGGTGCCTTATTCGCGCTTTCCGCGCAACGTCGATATTTTCGACCGCAGCGGCAAACTCGTAAAGACGGTGGCCGAGCTGCCGCTAACGGAAAACTTACCGAAAGGTTTTGATGCCGTGCCCACCGGACCGCGCTACTTCGCCTGGGCGCCCGATGTGCCCGAGTACTTGTATTGGGTAGAAGCCCAGGATGGAGGCGACCCACGCCGGGAAGCCGAATTCCGCGATAAGCTCTTCTTTCTGGCAGCGCCCTTTACCGGCAGCCCCATAGAAGGGCCTGCGCTTAAACTTCGTTTCAGCGACATCAACTGGACAGCCGGCAACCGCGAGGTGCTTATCGGCGAACGCTGGTGGAGCAACCGCCGCGAAATCATCAGCCGCTATGCCGTGCAGCCGGGCGCTGCACCCAAAGTGCTCTTCGACCGTTCGTATGAAGACCGCTACAACGACCCCGGGCAGTTTGCTACCCATACCAATGCCTACGGCCGGGCAGTGCTGCTGGCCAGCGCAGACGGCGCCAAGTGGTATCTCGACGGTATAGGCGCATCGCCGGAGGGCAACCGCCCCTTCCTCGATGAGTACGACTTGGCCACCGGAAAATCTACCCGCCTTTGGCGTTCGGAAGCGCCTTATTACGAGCTGCCCATCGACTGGATTGACGTGGCTAAGGGTTGGGTGCTCACCCGGCGCGAATCGGTGGACGAGCCGCCCAACTACTACCGCCGCAACCTGCGCACCGGCGAGCTCAAAGCCGTCACGGCTTTCCCCCACCCTTACCCCGGCCTTAAGGGCGTAAGCAAGGAAATGGTGCGCTATAGCCGCGCCGACAGCATCGAACTCACAGGTACCCTCTACCTTCCGGCAGGCTACAACCGCGAAAAAGACGGCCCCCTGCCCGTATTCATGTGGGCCTATCCGCGCGAGTTCAAATCGGCTGATGCAGCCTCGCAGGTAGCCAACTCGCCTTATGAGTTTACGCGCCTCAGTTGGGGGTCTCCGCTGTATTGGGTCACCCAGGGCTATGCCGTTTTCGACAATTTTGCCATGCCCATTCTGGGCGAAGGCGATGCCGAGCCCAACGAGACCTTTGTAGAGCAACTGCGTATGAATGCCGAATCGGCCATTAACCACTTAGTGGGCATGGGCGTCGCCGACCGCCATCGCATAGGCGTGGGCGGCCACTCGTACGGCGCTTTTATGACGGCCAACCTGATGGCGCATACCGACCTGTTTGCGGCCGGCATTGCCCGGAGCGGGGCCTACAACCGCACGCTTACGCCTTTCGGCTTCCAGAGCGAAGAGCGCACCTATTGGGAGGCGCCGGAAGTGTACAACCAAATGTCCCCCTTCAGCTATGCCGACCGCATCAAAGAGCCCCTGTTGCTCATCCACGGCGAAGCCGATAACAACTCGGGCACCTTCCCCATCCAGAGCGAGCGCTTTTATGCCGCCCTCAAAGGGCATGGAGCCACCGCCCGCTTAGTGATGCTGCCCCACGAGAGCCACGGCTACCGCGCCCGCGAGTCGGTGCTGCCCACCCTCTGGGAAATGAATCAGTGGTTGGATGCGCACGTGAAAAACCGTCCGGCTGCACGGCCATAGGCAGGCCGAAGGCCCCCCAAAGCCCTGCCGGCAATACCGGCAGGGCTTTGGGGGGTAGTGAGGTCAAATGCAACTCAACCTATAGTTTTCCAAGTCAGGATGAGTGAAAAATGGACGCCGCTATTTTTTCGGTTGGCAAGGCAAAAAACGCAGACATAGCCTAAGCTATGGCGAGGCTTTTTAACGCCGCCAGACGGAAAAAGAGCAAGTCAAGATTCACAAATCTTGGCTTGGAGAACTATAAATGCGCCGGCCCGGACGCTTTGCAGCATCCGGGCCGGTATACGTTTACGGCGCATCGCCTGCGGGCGTCGGCCTATCCTTCAAAATCGCCGTCGTCATCGGCAGTGGGCGTACCCATCTTGGGCGCAGATGCCCCACTGAGGATTTTCTCCTTGATTTTTATTTCCATTTCTTCGGCCACCTCAGGATTATCCATCAGGAACTGCTTGGCGGCCTCGCGGCCTTGGGCAATTTTAGCACTGTTGTAGCTGTACCAGGCCCCACTTTTCTGGATGACATCGTGGTCGACGCCCAGATCGACAATTTCGCCCGTCTTGGAGATGCCTTCTCCGAACATGATGTCGAACTCGGCGATGCGGAACGGAGGCGCCAGTTTGT
>CAYOTJ010000589.1:0-2656 GCA_964406855.1 uncultured Saprospiraceae bacterium | reverse complement strand
GTGCACGCTGACTTATCTGCCTGACCCCGGCGGGGAAGGATATATTTTTACCTCCAACCGGGATGAGCGCACTACCCGGGCCATTGCGCACCAGCCGGCGCCCATGCTGGTGCAGGGCGTTGAGGCGCTGGCGCCGATAGACGCGCAGGCCAAAGGCGCCTGGATCGGGGCCAGCAGGCTGGGGCATTCGGTATGCCTTCTCAATGGGGCCTTCGAGGCGCATATTCCCAAGGCGGCTTACCGGCATAGCCGGGGGCTCGTGGTTTTGCAGGCCTTGGCTGCCGGGTCGCCGGAGGCCTTGTTTGCAGAACTCGACTTGTACGACATCGAGCCTTTTACGCTGGTTTATGTAGCCGCCGATCCGCTGCGCCTGCTGGAGCTTCGGTGGGATGGGCAGCGCAAGCACATACAGGAGTTTGATGCGCTGCAACCCCGCATCTGGTCGTCGTGTACGCTCTATACGCCCGCCATGCAGGCCGAACGGGAAAGCTGGTTTGTACGCTGGTTAGGCGGACAATCCGTTTTTTCTGCCGACGAGGTCATACGCTTCCACTGTACGGAAGGCCGCGAAAACCCCGAAACGGCGCTACTTATGAAGCGGGCCGGTATAGTACAGACGGTAAGTACTACCTGCATTGTACACCAGCCGGCAGGCGTGGAGATGCGCTATCTGGATCACTTGCAGCCCGAAGCGGGCGCTACGTCCATCCTGCGCCCCTGGAACGCCCGCCGGCAAACCGCGCTTCGATGATGAGGCGGTTTTGGATCAAGTTACGGCATTGGGAATACTGGCCTATGGAGGTAGTTTACCTTCCCTCGGCCTTGTATTATCTTTGGCTGGCGGTGCGGGCCAGGTCGCTGTTCTTTTTTTCGGCTGCCAATCCGGGCATCGAAAACGGCGGCATGACGGGCGAATCAAAATGGACGCTCTACCAGGCTATGCCCCGGGCGCTGCAACCACATACCATACTCGTGCTGCCAGAGACTTATGACCAAGATTTGAGCCGGCAAATAAGCGAAGCCGGACTGGGTTTCCCCTTGGTAGGCAAGCCCATCTATGGCGGTCGGGGCTGGCGGGTGCAATTGCTGCACAACGAGGCCGAGTTAGCTGAATACCGCCGGTATTTTGCCGTGCCTTTTATGCTCCAGGCCTATGTGGACTACCCCGTGGAGGTGAGCGTTTTTTACTATCGGTACCCCGACCAGAGCCGGGGGCGGGTGTTTTCCCTGACGGGCAAAGAATTGTTGCACGTAACCGGAAATGGCCGCGACAGCTTAGCCGGGCTGGCGCAGCAAAAAGACCGCGCCTATCTGCAAATGGACGCCCTGCTGCGCCAGAGCGATCTCGACTGGGCCCGCATACCGGCCTCCGGCGAGCAGGTGCTGCTGGTACCTTATGGCAACCATTGCCGGGGCGCCATGTTCATCAACTGGAACGCGCACATAGACGACGCCCTCAACCGCACTTTCGACGAGGTAAGCGACGGCATTGAGGGCTTTTTTTACGGCCGCTTTGACATACGCTGCCAAAGCCTCGAAGAGCTGAAGGCCGGCAGGAATTTTAAAATACTGGAACTCAACGGCGTGGGCGCCGAGCCTGCGCACATTTACGATCCGGGCTACTCCTTTTGGCAGGCGCAGCGCGACCTGCTCTTTCACTTTGCCACCATCTGGAAAATTGGCGTCTTCAACCATGTGCAGCGGGGCGTGCCTTACCTGTCTTTGCGCGAAGCCAGGGCCTATCTTCAGCGCCAGAAGCGCTACATAGCTAATGCCGGCGGCCAATGATGGCGGCATTTGCCATCGGTTTTTGGGGCTACCTCAATGTGAGCAACATCAACCTCACAGTGGTTTACTTAGCCGGGCAGGCAGATGCCCGAAAGCGTCTGTATGCCTATCTGTTGCTGGCCGCCCTGGCCGAAATGGCTTACTGCCTGCTGGTGTGGCTGGGATTGGGCAGTTTGTGGCAGCGCCCGGAATGGGGCGTTTACCTGCATTGGCTGTCGGTGGGCGTGCTGGCGGCGCTGGGCGCCTGGGCGCTGATGGAGGCCTTCCGGCCGCCGGCCAGCGACAAAGCATTTGTGTACCGCGGCTATGCGGCGCTATTGTTGCACCCTCATCAACTGCCTTTCTGGACCTTCTGGAGCGCCTACCTCTCCAACAACGGCTGGGTGGAGGCCGACAGCCGCGCCGACATCCTGCGGGCAGCCGCAGCCGCCGGGCTGGGCACGCTGGGCGTGCTGGCGCTCTACGCCTGGCTGGGAGCGGCGCTCATCCGGCGACTACGGCTGAATCAGCGGGCTTTTAACCTCTTCATCGGGCTCAGCTGCATAGCGCTGTGCGTATGGGAATTGCTGAAATAGCGCAACGCTATTTGCCCAGCAAAAAACGCAGCGGAATGTCTACGCGTTGTTGCCAGGCTTTTTCATTGTGCTCGGCGCCGGGAAACTTGCGCGTCGTCCAGTGTTTTTCTCCATAGCCCGCCGCGCGCATGAGGCTGTCTATGCGCAGTTGGCTGGGTTCGTAGAGCGCGTCGAGCGTAGCCGTGCCATAGTCGAAGTAAACTCGGGGCCGCCGGCGTTGCGGCAATCGTTCGGCCATATATAGTTCTCCAAGCCAAGATTTGTGAATCTTGACTTGCTCTTTTTCCGTCTGA
>CAYOTJ010000588.1:0-2658 GCA_964406855.1 uncultured Saprospiraceae bacterium | reverse complement strand
ATCTTTGGCATCTCTTATCCGGGCTTTTACAGCACCGCTTCCCTGCCCGGCGCCTGAGGCGATACGGCTTTGATGGCCGGATGGGCGCCGGGCAGGGAAGCGGTGCTGTAAAAGCCCGGATAAGAGATGCCAAAGATGCCTACACGGCCATTGTTGTTGGGTATGTTGGCCAGCAGCCATTCCACCGTGTCGTAGGTATCGGAGCTCTCGTCGGTTTCCTGCCCGCGCTTGTTGGGGTTGTGAGGCCGCACGTCTACAAAGGCGCCTTCGCTCATGTAGCGGCCGCGCACGTCTTGCACCACAAAGATGAAACCCTCCCTAACGAGGTGGTGATAGCCAATGATACGCCCCGAGAAGTTGTCTTCTCCATAAGGCGAGCAGGAGTAGGGCGTGCGGGTCATCAGGAAGGGGTAGGGCTGACTTTGGTCTTTGGGCATATAGATGGCCGTAAACAGCTTCACGCCATCGCGCATGGGTATTTGGCGCTCTATTTTGGTGTAATGGGTACGCAGGTAAACGGAGTCCTGAAAAAAGCCCGCGTCCTGAGCGTCGGCTGTAAACAGGGCCACAAAGCCCCAAACGCAAAACAATAACCTGCAAATACACTTCATGGCAGAATGTTTTGGGGGCAAGATAGGCTTTTTGTACATAAGCCCAACTGCCAATTGACGAAATGCCTCGCCCATGCAGCCGGCGCCTTCTATTGGCATCATATTCCCTGGTATCCGTGGGGCCATTGCAGCATTTGGCCGCCCGATGCAGGGCTGATGCAACCTGATCGCCATTTCATACATCATTTGAACGCATACCGGATTGGCCGGCACAGCTTTCACCAAGGGGAAAAATAAATTGTTAAAATTTATGCCCGCCCCTCCGAAAAAAGCGCCGGAAACCATATCCACAACCAAAATGAAAACTTGTTTATCATGAGAACCTTATCTATGTTCGCGCTGCTACTGGCGGCGCTTTTTCAAGTATCGGCCCAATCCGTAAACAAGGTACCCCCAAGCCTTGAGGCCCATTGGACGGAACTCCCTGCGGCTTTTCGCCAACCCCTTATCCGGATGGGCCTGGCGCCCGAAGGCACGCCTGAGTTTGGCCCCGGCGACCTGAGGCTGCTGTCTACCGAGACATTTCACGCGTATGTTTTTGAACCCACGCCCGACTCGGCAGCCTTCTCGCGCAGCAATTACACTTATGTCGACGACTTCCCCGCAGGCGGCTTTACGGCCATCCGCGTAGACGAAGAGTTCGACGGTCAAAACTGGAATCGGGTAATGCGCAACACCGCCACCTACGATGAGCTACAGCGCGTAGTGAGCGAAGTAGTAGAAGGCTTTGATGTTGATGCCAATGCTTTTGTACCCGAAATCCTGACCGATATCTACTACCGCGGCGAGTCGGGAGAGGTGCTGGACTCTGTGTTCATCTATGGCTGGAATGGCGCCGACTGGGAGCGCGCCCTGGCCTTAGCCTACGAATATGAACCCGACACCGAGCGCCTGCTGGCAGCCTATACGGCTTTTAATTTCGAGGGGCAGGAGTTGGCTACCATCGACTACTACTTCTACGACGAAGCCGGCCAAAACAACCGCATTTACAGCGTCTTAAACCTGGGCTTTTTTGAAATCCCGGCCAGCGAGCGCCTCTTCGAGTACGAAGACGGCCTGCTGCGCACCGAAACGCTCAACGCTTTTGTAGACCCCTCCGATCCTGAGCTCATCGAGCCCTCCGAGCGCAAACTGTACAGCTATTATTCCAACACAGATCAGTTAGAGATGGAAGAGAGCTTTGGCTGGGATGTTGCCGCCAGCGATTGGGCGCCTACCGGCGACGTATCCTACACCTACGATATCGAGGGCCGCCTACAGGTAGAAACCAGCCGTACAGTTACCGAAATGGGGCTGGCCCGCAACGTAGAGACCTACAGCTATGCCCAAAACGAGCAGTACGCCGTAGTAGAGCAGTACGTCGGGCAGCCCGGCGAACTCAGCGTCACGCTGGCTTTCCGCACCTACTACAACTACGAGACGCCCTCGTCGGTAGGCGCGCCTCCCCGCGCCCTGCCCCTCGGCTGCTGGCCCAATCCCGCTACCGAGCAGGTGTTTTTGGGGCTGCCTGAGGTGTCGGCCATTAGTGTGTTCAACACCCAAGGGCAGGCCCTGGCATTGCCCTTCAACCCCGCCGACCGCAGCCTCAATCTCAGCGGCGTGCCGGCCGGCTTGTACTTCATTACAGCCGGCGCCCCCGATGGCGCCACCTATGTAGCCCGGGTAGTGAAGCGATAATCGTTTTTTATTTTGGCGTGCCCCCGGCCCCGATAGCTGCCTGCCAACCGAATGGGCGGAGATGTCGGGGCCGGGGTCGGGTGTTCCGCTAATATGGCCCTCCTGCCGTCGGGTCATACCGCTTCACCCCCTCACGCGGCTCCGCAGCGACGCGGCCCACAGCCTGTCTTTTGGAAGACAATAGACTTGTTCTGCAAAAAGTGGACTAATCCCACGGAACACCCCTCATAGGTGGTGCTGGTGCGCAAGCTGCCTGAAGGGGCGCCAACGCAGGAGGTGGGTGCGCAGCACCGAGGCGAATAGCCGAGGTTTACTCGGCCTAAAGGGACGTGGCCGGAAGGGAGCGACCCCGACCTAAGGAGGGGATGCG
>CAYOTJ010000587.1:0-2687 GCA_964406855.1 uncultured Saprospiraceae bacterium | reverse complement strand
GAGTACATGTGGTTATGTTTTGACCAAATATCGCTGATTCCTCTTATAATCAATGCATTACACGAAATATATTGTTTTTACCGATTTTTAACAGGCTCTTAGTACAAATGCAGCCAAAACTAAAGTATATTTATACGTAAAATTCAAGCCATAAGAAGAAGTGAATATTCCTCTACAACGCCCTACATTTGTATCCATGAAATTCCCAATCAATACACAAGAATTCACACAAATCTCCACGGGCGGCTATACCTATGTGGATAATGACGCAGCACATTTACGAGATACTGGAGGGTGGGGTGTGTTTCTTCCCTTCGTACCACCGCCGGTTCGAAAAGTGGCTATTATTGCCCAAAGCTTCCTGCTACTCTTTTGCCTGCTAGCGCATGGGCTGGCAGCCCAGAACCTCATCCCCAACCCCAGCTTTGAAAACTGCACCCAGCTCGGCAGCAAATGGATGTTTACCCGCGCTGAATTTGACAGCACCATGCAGGCCTGGACATCGCCCAACGACGGCTCGCCAGACATCCTCTTCGATAAAACCATGGACCGGATGCACCCCATTCGCCCCCATGTCGACTTGAGCGCATATACCCCCCATACCGGCCGAATGATGGTAGGCTTAAAGACCTACGGCTGTGCCCAAAACAGCGTGCACTGCAAAGAATACCTCCAGGTGGCTACCGCTAGCCCCTTACTGCCTGGCCGGAGCTACCTGTTCACGGGCTGGGCACGAATCCTACACAATGGCGTACAGACAGGCGCGCTCGGACTCGCCCTGTCCCCCACAGCAGTTGACAAACGGGGGCACGAGACACTGTTCGACATGGAGGTCATCCCGTGCCCAACCGATACTACACATGCCGACTGGCAGCCCATACAGTGCCGCCTAATACCTCAAGATACCATGCGCTATCTCTTGTTTGGTAATTTCCTACCCGACGAGAACGTCTCCGTACCGGTAGAATCAGCGGCTCAGGTACCTTATACCTATTGGCTATTAGACGACTTTGCGCTTATAGATGAGACCGTGCCTACAGAGGTATTGATGGAATTGGCGGATGTAAACTTTGCCACCAACGCGCACCACCTGACCCCCGCAGGCAAGGAATTGCTGGCGAACTGGATAACCGATCAAGGTACTGGTCAAAACCTTATCATCGTCGGCCATACAGATGCCATCGGTACCGAAGCATACAATCTGCGACTCTCTATACAACGGGCTCAAGCCGTCGCAGACTACCTCGCCGCATTAGGCCTGGATGCCAGCATTACCATCATGGGCAAAGGCGCCAGCCATCCCAAGGCCCCTAACAATACCCCGGAAGGTCGCGCTCAAAACCGCCGGGTAGAAATTGTCCGCAGACAGTGACCCTGACTGGTTTAGCCTTCTTTTTTACAGAAAAAATCCGCCAATACTCCTATATTTGTATCCATGAAGTACCCCCAATGGATAACGGGCGGTACAAAAACCAAGCAAAACAGCATACACTATGTATAAACCCTTATGGATTGCCCTCGGCATAACATTCAGCCTGAGTGCATTGGGGCAAAGTGCCGATCACTGGAGCACTTACGTGCAAAACGCCCATCGCTATCGGGTAATCTCACCCTTTGAGACCATGCACAGCTCCTTTGCAGGCTTGCAGGTAGATACCGCCATCCTGAACAACGAAAAACAAGGCTTCGTGTTAAAGGAAGCAGGCTTTCGGGTAGACGCCCAAACAGGCGCCATATCCTGCCTGGAATTGGTCTACCTGGCTCCGGCCCAGGTAGCGCCCGTAAGCATAGCCGTAGAACTCATCGCCTTTGATGTGCGCTATCCACTTCAGCGAGCCGCCACTTACCACGCCCGCCTGGCCAATGTGCCCAATACAGCCGACGGCAGCTTAGTGCGCTGTCAGATACCCATATCCGGCCCCGTAACGCAGCACCTGGGTTTTGTAGTGGTAGCTAAACCTCCATTTAGCCCGCTAAGAGCGCGAAAAGCAACTGCTTATGCAAAGGCCGGCTTACAGGAAGGGCACTGGGCAGGTAGCGAAGCCATGCACGAAGTATTTATTTATCCCCCAACACCCGGCATCAGCCCTTATGTCGACCCCACCTATGTCCCTTATTTTGTAGATCAGGACATAATGGTAGAGGAAGTAATCGAGATGCAAGAACCGCCTCCCCCGCCGCCAATGCACGTCGCTCAACTGGAAGGCTCAACAGAGGAGATATTGCAGAGGGTAGAAAAAATGCCCTCCTTCCCGGGCGGCGAGCAGGCCATGCTTCAGTTTATCAGCCAAAACTTGAAATACCCGACTTTAGCCCTCGAAAACGAAATAAGAGGCACTGTCGTTGCGCAGTTTGTAGTTGAAAAAGACGGCAGCCTGTCAGACATCAAAGTCATCAGAGATATCGGCGCAGGCTGCGGAAAAGAAGCCCTGAGGGTCATAAATCAAATGCCCAAATGGATTCCAGGCCGGCAAAACGGAAGCCCGGTGCGCGTTCAATATACTTTGCCCATCCGCTTCATGATGTAACCGCGCCCTTATACCTCCCATTGGCGGATTTGGGCGTGCCCCCGCGCGCTATCAGCCACTTAGCGCCCGAGGGCGCATCAAGCAGTTGTGGTGGCGCGCGGGGTCGCCGCGTCTTCGCTACGCTCTTCCGGGTAAACGTGTTCCGCCCCGCCCTCGCTA
>CAYOTJ010000586.1:0-2693 GCA_964406855.1 uncultured Saprospiraceae bacterium | reverse complement strand
TGTAGCTAACTGGTTGTTTTTTATTGCGCGCAACCATTGCTTCCGGCAGATTAAAAAAGATCAACGTTGGGGCGATCTTTTTACAGACCTTACAGATAAAAATGAGGCAGACGGTGTGCAAAATGCCTCTAACACTGCTCTTTATGAGCGTTTGGAGCAAGAAGCGCTGGACGAAGACTGGGAACGGCTGTGCGATGCCATGTCGCGGTTGGAGCCTGCACAACAGCGCTGCCTGACCTTATTCTACATAGAAGGAAGGAGTTATCAGCAAGTTGCCGAAATCACCCAAACAGAAACTGGCAAAGTAAGGAGCCATATTCAAAATGGGCGGAGGAACCTTCGCCGGGCATTAACAGGCTCCGCAAAAGGAGAAAACAATGAACAACCGTAAGCATCATCCCAAGCGGGAGGAGTTGCTGCGGGCGCTTCGGCGCCAGGCAGAAGGCTCTGACCTAAACGCCGATTACGAGCATGACGAATTTACCCGCAAAGCATTGAGCGGGCTGAGGCGTCATGGCGATGTGGAAAAAGCCTTGGAAAGATTGGATAAACGCGTTCTGCATCAGGGGCGTAAACCGCGAAATACACCTTTATTGTGGGTTCCGTTGGCCATAGCGGCGGCTTGTGCTTTGGCCCTATGGGTATTGCCGGCGACTCCGGATGAGATTGTGGGGGAGAGGGCGCCGGCGCAGGAGGCCTTTATTGGGGCCGATGCCGACGGGTTAGCTGTCGAGTTGGGAAGGCCTTTGCCATTGATGGCGCTGAGCAGAACGAGGAGTATGGATGTTCCCGCTGCGGATGAGGCGCTTGCCGATGCCATAGCGCGCTACAGGCAAGGCGATTTTGAGGGGGCAACTCCACTTTTTGCCCACTATGCCGCGATGACGCCTGAAGAAAAGGATGTACGGTTGTTTTGGGGGCATGCTTTGCTGCAAACGCAGCCACGTGAAGCCATGCCCATACTGGCGTCGTTGGCATCTGATGCGGAAATAGATCCCGCTTTAGGGGCGGAGGCGCTTTATCTTTTGGCTTGGGCTTGTATAAAGGTCGGCGATGTTTCAGAAGGCCGACGGCATTTTGAAACTTTAGCCAGAGCCGGCGGCGATTTATCAGCCGAAGCGGGCGTGATGCTCGGGGCGCTTTCAGCGGGAAGGTCTTTTATGGAGCACAAGCCCCAGCCCAAGACTAAGGCTGAAGATTAACCCACCCCAAAGCCACTTTCGCGGGTCGGGTTTATTGAGGGGTACGGGAGTGTTGTCGCCGAGCAGCGACAGGCCGGCCCAGTAGTAAGGATGGCGTGAGAGCCGATGCGCGTCTTCTGCGAGGTAGTCTTTTTTGGCCTGAAGCAGGGCGTCTGCCTTGCCATAACCCTTCAGGAGATAATCATAGAATTTATCGGTAATATAGGCTGCCGGCTCGTCGGAGAGGGGCCAGGTACTGACGACCATGTTTTTGCAGCCCGCGAGTGCGAAGTCGCGGGAGAGGCTGAACAGGCCTTCTCCGGGATTGATTTTGCCGTTTCCGGAATCACAAAATCCGAGTACGGCGAGTTCTACCGGGAGGTTCATCTGCCGGATTTGCCAGGCGTATACGAAGTTGCTGTCAGCGGGGTTGTGGTTGTTGGGATGAAATACGAGTTTGGAATATTGGGGCGCTTTGTCGTTGAGGAGGGCGTGAGAGTCGATGTGTAAAATGGTTGCCTGGCCTGCGGCCTGTTGAAGGGCGGCGGCAGTAGCCTGGTAGCCGGATAAGTATCGGCCATCTTCTCCAAACAGGTTTTGCAGGTGTTTAAGGGTACGACCGGCGCCGCTGAGCGGAGGCAGCTGCTCGCCGGCGAGGCTGCCGGGTATTTTAAGCGGCCTCGTCATAGGAGAGACGGCCAGCAGTTTGAAAGGCCGGGCTTTGTTGTTTTGTTTTTGTTGTGTTTGGTGGGCATGGAAAGAAAACCAATAGCGAATACTGCGCTCTTCGCCAAGAAAAGACAGCTCGGAATGGGGCGTTTCAGCTTGGTACTGCCCGGTGACGAGTCCGTCGAAAGGGGCCAACCACAAGGCGCCGTCGGGTATGATGACGAGGTTTTTTTGACGGTTGTCGCGCAGGACGGGCTGGATCAACTGTTGATAGAAACGACTGGATTCGTGGTAGTAGCGGCCCGATCGGCGGAGTAGCAGTTCGCGCAGTTCGCTCACCCATTCGGTTGCCTGCCGGCCGTTGAGGTCAATGGCATAGAAGGCCGGGCGCTCGGCGCCGAGCGCCATGAGGTAGACTACTTTACCGGCTTCGTAGAAGGACAGCAGGAGCTCGTTGTTGGCCTGGAGCTCGCGCACCACGTCTTTGATGTCGGAGTTGGGGCGGGCGTAAATCCAGTTAAAGAAAGCTCCCTGGGTTTGGGCGGCATTATTGAGTAGCTGGTTCCATTCGTCTTCGAGGGCGAGCAGATGTTTTTCCTGTTGGGCCTTTTCTTTGGGGCTGAGGTTGGGGGTGTTGTCGAGGGTTGATTGGGCGAGGCTAATGTCGATGGATAGCTGTCGGAGGCGGCTGCCCAACTCGGGGGAGAGCTGATTGAACCCCTGCCGGAGGTTTAAGTCTTCGACGAGGAGCAGGGCGCGGCAGTTTTCCATAAGCCGCCATGCTTTATCGAGCCATTGGGGTTGACCACTGAGGCGGTAACGGAGGTAATAAAGGCGGAGGGC
>CAYOTJ010000585.1:457-2694 GCA_964406855.1 uncultured Saprospiraceae bacterium | reverse complement strand
GTCGAATCTGTGGCCGCAGCGGTCATACCAGCGCAAGCTTCCGGCCCGATTTGCCAACGCCGCCACCCTGCGCTGGTATGACCGCTGCGGCCACAGATTCGACAAATTTGAGCGCGCCCTAAAGGAAATCAAACAAGCCGGCTGGATATAGCCCCGCCCAACCAAGATTGATAAATCTTAGCCGGGAGCGCTATAAGTTGCCCCACAATTTGTTAGCTTTGCCTCAATTTTTAACAGCCAGCGCGCATCGAGCCCATGATTCGCCAACTTCAGATCAATAATTACGCCATCATCGAAGAACTGAACATCCAGTTTTCCGAGGGCCTCACCATTATTACCGGCGAAACCGGCGCCGGTAAGTCCATACTCCTCGGCGCCCTCGGCCTCATTATGGGCGACCGCGCCGACACCAAGTCGCTTTACCGCACCGAAGACAAATGCTTCATCGAAGGGCGCTTCGCCATCGGCGCTTACGACCTGGCCGATTTCTTCGCCGAAAACGACCTCGACTACGACGACGAGCTCATCATCCGGCGCGAAATTCTGCCCAGCGGAAAGTCCAGGGCATTCGTCAACGACACCCCAGTCAACCTCAAAACCCTTCAGGACCTCAGCGCCTCCCTCGTTGACCTGCATCAGCAATTCGATACCCTCGACATACACAACGTCAACTTTCAGCTCCGCCTCCTCGACGCCTTAGCGGGCCATGCCCCCGAGCTTGCAGCCTATCAGCAGGCCTACCGCCACTACCTCTCCGACGCCCGCCTGCTGGAGCAACTGCGCGAGCGCGCCGCCGCAGGCCTGCGCGAGCAGGAATTCATCGCCTTCCAACTCGAAGAGCTGGCCAAGGCCGCCCTCGTCGGCGGCGAGCAGGAACCCCTCGAAGAAGAACTCAACCGACTCACCAACGCCGAGGAAATCAAGCGCACCGCCACAGAGTCGTTCCGCTTTCTCTGCGACAGCGAGATGGCTCTCATCGGGCAATTGCAGGAAGTGGGCCAGGCCCTGTACCAAACCGGCAAGGTAGACAAGCGCCTCGGCGAACTACACGAGCGCTTCAATGGTCTCCTCCTCGAAATGCAGGAAGTAGGCGACGAACTCGAAAACATAGCCGAAGCTACCGAGCACGACCCCGCCCGCATCATGGAAATTCAGCAGCGCCTTGACCTCATCTATCGGCTGCAAAAAAAACATGGCTTAGCCTCCGTCGAAGAGCTGCTGGCCCTCCAAAGCAGGCTCGAAACCCAAAAATCGAGCTTCGAGCGCATCGATGAAGACATCGCCTCATTGGAGCGCGACGTACACGCCCAGCACGAAGCCCTCTCGGCCCAGGCCAGCCGCATCAGCGAGCGCCGCCGCGAGGTGGCCCCCGGCTTCGGCGCCCGTATGCAAGAGCGATTGGCCGACTTGGCCATGCCTGCCGCACAGGTAGCCATCGACTTTCGCGAGCTGTCTGCCCTCGGCCCCACCGGCCTCGACGAAGTTCAGTTTCTCTTTAGCGCCAACCGCGGCAGCAGACTGCTGCCCATCAAAGACGTAGCCTCCGGCGGCGAACTTTCGCGACTTACGCTGGTGGCCAAGTCACTGGTAGCCAGCGCCATGGCCCTACCGACCCTCATCTTCGACGAGATCGACGCCGGCGTCTCCGGCGACGTAGCCCTCAAAATGGGCGGCATCCTCCGGAGCCTCAGCAACCATCACCAGGTGGTGGTCATCACCCACTCGCCTCAGGTAGCCGCCAAAGCGGATGCGCACTACTTCATCTATAAAGTAGATACGCCCGAGCGCACCGTCACCAAAGTACGACTGCTGGAAGAAGAAGAGCGCGTGCGCGCCATAGCCACTATGCTCAGCCAGAGCCCGCCCAGCGCCTCGGCCCTCGAAAATGCCCGCGAACTGATGGCGTCGCACGGCCATACGCGATGAATACCCCGGCATATCAGCCGGGTTCGAGTTCGTCCATTTCCCCCATTTGAGCGAGGTAGCGCGAGGTGAGCAGGGCCTCTTCTTCGTCGATGACGCCAATGGCAACGCCGACGTGTACGAGCACATAGTCGCCAATTTTGGCTTCAGGGGTCATAGAGAGGTTAATATCTTTGACGATGCCATTGAACGATACGCTGGCCATCGGCTTTCCGCGAGCCCTAAGCACCCACGACATTGGCCTTCGCGATGTCGTAGAGGGCCTGCAAGTATTGGGCAAACTCCCCCGGCTTTACCTGTTTGCAGTATCCATT
>CAYOTJ010000585.1:0-447 GCA_964406855.1 uncultured Saprospiraceae bacterium | reverse complement strand
GGTAGCCACCGTGCTGCCAGAACTAAAAAAACAGGGATGGCGTTGTTGGAGGAGATTGAGGTTAGTATGGCCCAAGAAAGCGTTCGCCATTGAAATGAATCATATGCGAAGGGGCATCGGCAACCCATACCTCTGTCTCCCAGGCGATATCAGCTAAATAGCGACTCATTAGACTTCGAGTGGGGAATGCAGTGACGTAAACTAAGCCGGCAGTAGATAAAGAAAATAGGTGTTTTAATTCTGACTGTCTTTTAGGGTTTACTGGCCCGTGGCTGGTGACGCATTCGATCAGAATCAGCCAGTTCCTTTCCTTCCAATGGAGGATAACATCCGGCATTTTACCATGTTTATCTAATGTGACATTCAAATGTGCTAAGGTAATTGTATCAAAGTATCCCATTTTTTCTCCTGTATCTCCTGCATAAATAAGCTGGGTGCCTGGGACAA
>CAYOTJ010000584.1:0-2696 GCA_964406855.1 uncultured Saprospiraceae bacterium | reverse complement strand
TCGCAAGATCATGGCGGTGAGCAAAGAAGACGTCATGCGCGTATACCAGCGCTACATCAAAGGCAAACCGCATGTGATCACCAGCTTTGTGCCCAAGGGCAAACCCGAACTGGCGCTGACGGGCGCTACCCGCGCCGCCATAGAGGAGGAGCCCATCGTACAGGGCGCCGAAGCGGCGCCGCTGCCGGAAGACGACAATAACTTCCCGCGTACGCCTTCGCGCATCGACCGCTCAAAAGTGCCGGCCCTGGGCCCCGACCCGGTAACGCAAGTGCCCGCCATTTGGACCAACCAATTGGGCAACGGCATGAAAGTTTACGGCATCGAAAGCAACGAGCTGCCCTTGGTAGAGTTCAGCATACGCCTCAAGGGCGGGATGTTGCTCGATAACGCCGACAAAATAGGCGTAGCCAACCTCATCACCGACCTGATGATGGAGGGCACGGCCAATAAGACGCCCGAGCAACTCGAAGACGCCATCGGGCAGTTGGGCGCCAGCATCCAGATGTCGACGGCCCAGGAGTTTATCACCATCGAGGCGAGCTGCTTAGCGCGCAACTTCAACGCTACCTTAGCGCTGGTGGAAGAGATGCTGATGGAGCCCCGCTGGGATGCCGACGAGTTTGGCCGCGCCAAGCAGCGCACCATCGCCCAGATTCAGCAGCAGAACGCCCGCCCGGAGGTAGTGGCTTCGCGGGTATTTACGCGACTGATCTACGGCGATAAGCACCCGCTGTCGAAGAGCGCTGTGGGCACCGAGCAGACGGTGAACGCCATTACGCTCGACGACCTCAAAGATTACTACAACCGGGCCTTCTCGCCCAACTTAGCCAGCTTCCATGTGGTGGGCGCCGTAGCAACCGATCAGGTAAACCAGGCGCTGCGCTCATTGGAGGGCCGCTGGGCGGCTAAAAAAGTGCAGATGACAGCTATGCCGCTGGCTACCCCCGTAGCGGCGCCCGAGCTTTACTTCATCGACATACCCGACGCCAAGCAGTCGGTCATCCGCATCGGCTCGCCCGGCGTTACCGGCAACGATCCCAACTACTTCCTGTCGGCTCTGGTAAACGATCGCTTGGGCGGAGGCTCGTCGGGCCGCCTGTTCCAGCGCCTGCGCGAAGAGCGGGGTTATACCTACGGCGCCTACTCCAGCTTTACGCGTCGCCCCAATCAGGGCTTCTTCTTAGCCAGCTCCAGCGTGCGCTCCAATGTGACCCGCGAAGCCGTAGAGCTCTTCCGCGAAGTGATGGCCGACTATGGCAGCACCTTCACGGAGGAAGACCTGAACATCACCAAAACCAGCTCGCTGAAGAGCCGCGCCCGCGAGTTTGAGACCTTGGGCGATAAGATTGGACTGCTGGAAAACATCAGCACCCTGAACCTGCCGCTCAACTACCTGCAACAGGAGCAGGATGCCACCCGCGGGCTCACCCTTGAGCAGGCTCGCCAGCTCATCGGCCGCACCATCGACCCCAAACACATGATCTTTGTGGTAGCGGGCGACGCTAAAACGCAGTACGCACGCATGCAGGACTTAGGCTTCAGCAAGGTTACCCTGCTGGACCGCGATGGCAATGCAGTAGAATAGACTTGTTGCAACAAGTCTGATAAACTAATTCTTTCTGGTATATTTGCCGGCGTCGGAGGGTGCGTGTTGCCCTTCGGCGCCGGCTCATTTATGGTTACTTTTCGATGCGTCCCGTTTGCGGAGCTTCAACTCCAGGAACTTTACCGGCTGCTGCAATTGCGGCAGGAGGTGTTTGTGGTGGAGCAAAATTGCCCCTACCTCGATTGCGACGACCGCGATCTGGCCGCCCTCATGGTGATGGGCCTCGATCCCTCGGGGCAGATGGTGGCCCATACCCGGCTGTTGCCCGTAGGCGTATCTTATCCCGACTATGCCTCAATCGGGCGGGTGGTAACGGCGCCGACGGCGCGAAATCAGGGGCTGGGCCGCCCGCTGATGGAATACTCAATAGCGCAACTGTACCAGCATTGGGGGCCGCAGCCCATCAAAATCGGGGCGCACGACTACCTCAAGGCTTTTTATGAATCGCTGGATTTCGTTGACCAAAATGAGCCTTATTTAGAGGATGGCATACCGCATCTGAAGATGATTCGGCCCTGATTTTGCAAGGGCTGGTTTTTTGTTTTACTTTTAGAGCTGCAAATAAATTGGCTATGGCTTCTTCTCCCAATCCGCTGCGCCCCTTTCGCTGGCTGGCGCTTTTTCCCATCCTGAGCGTGCTGGCCCTGGCGCTGGGGCTCACTTATTATGGCGTGGGTCAGTTGGTGTTCCTGCTCCAAAAGGTGCTGGTGCTCTCCAAAGACAAAGAGGAGGTCATTGCCCAGGCCATACAGGCGCTGGATATGTTTTTGTTGTCGATTGTCTTCTACATGATCGCGCTGAGTTTGTATGAGTTGCTCATCAACCCCGATCTGGCGCTGCCCGAATGGATACAGATCAAGTCGATAGACGATTTGAAGGAAAAACTCGTCAACATCACCATTGTCGTGCTGGGCGTCACCTTCCTGGGGCGGGTACTCACCTGGAAAGAGGCGCCGGGCGAGTTGTGGAGCTATGGCCTGGGGTTGGCGCTGGTGATTGTAGCGCTGACCTACTTTTTGCAATACAAAGCCGATAAGAAAAAGGGCGATTAGCCCGTTTACAGTTTCCAAGCCAGGATGTATACATC
>CAYOTJ010000583.1:0-2701 GCA_964406855.1 uncultured Saprospiraceae bacterium | reverse complement strand
ATACTATACGGCGGGCTTCAATAAGAGCTTGCTGAAAAACAAGCTCACCCTCTTTGCCAATGGCGGGGTAGAGCGCACCAACCTCGACGACTTTGAGCGCAATGGCACCCAGCGCTTGGTGGGCTCGCTGAATACGGGCTATGCGCCCAACGACCGCTGGAATTTTAATGCTTCCTACTCTAACTTCCAGAATACGACCAAGCTGCGCACGCTGTTTGACCCCGCCTCGCCGGTAGACAGCATCATCTTGGCCCAGACGACCCAAACGGCCAACGGCTCGGTCACTTACCACCTGCGCGATAAGGACAATCCGGCGTCCATATCCTTGGTGCTGACCCAACAGCAGGCCAACAGCATCATAGACGATGTGGTGCAGCCCGATGCGAAGTCGAATTTTTTCAACGGCAGCTTGGTGTACGCCGCCAGCCGGCCGGCCCGCGACCTGCGCTTCAGCGCTTCGCTGAACGCCAATCAGACGCAGTTGGCCAACTTCAACAACTTTGTGCTGACGCCCACGCTGGGGATCGCCAAGGGCTACTTCAACCGACAGTTACAGCTCAATGCCCGCATTGCCTACAACCAGGTATTTGCGGAGGCGGGCGACAGCGGCGTGCTGAATGTGGGCTTCGGCAGCTCGTGGTCGGTGAAAAAGGCGCATACCCTGAGCCTGAATACCAACCTCATCAACCGCTCGGCCGATACGGGCGGCTTTACGGAATGGTACGGCCAACTGATGTACAATTACAACTTCACCCGCAACCTGCGGCTGACGCAATCGGCGCCGACCCCGGCAGATAAATAATAGCCATGTTGGATCAAACTCAAACGAACAAACCCATGCGGAGGATTAACATGACGTGGCTTATGGCCGGCTTAGCGGCGGCGCTGGCCCTGATGACTACTGCCGTGCAGGCGCAGGTGTATCCGGTGACCTTAGTGGCCCAGTCGAACCCGCCCCATACGGGCAACTTGGCCGAATTGGCGGCGCCGGGCTTCAACCGCTTGGGCGCCTCGCTGATCCTGAACGACCGCAACGAGCTGTCGTACCAGGCGCGGTTGGTTATTGAAATTGAAGGCCAGGGCATTCGGCTGCAAACTAAGGCCGACTTTCAGCCCCGGCCCATCACGCTCAGCTATGGCATTCCGGTGCAGGTGCGGGGCGCCGAGCTGGCCGAGTACTTAGACATCAACAACCTCGACTTTCAGGGCTTCAGCCGCGAGGATTACCTGCGGGAGGGCTCGCTGCCCGACGGCCTCTACTCGGTATGCATTACGGCTCATGCCTATGTGCGCAATACCGACTCGCCGGCGTCGGCCCGCAGTTGTACGGGCATCTTTGCCATCCGGCACGACCCTCCGGTGATACTGACGCCGATCGGGATGCAGTCGCCTCTGTTTCCGCAAAACTTGGGCGTGCAATGGCAGCCGCGGCATGTGGCGGGTTTCCCGGTGCAGTATACGGTGCAGTTGTTTGAGTTTGACGCCGAGAGCAACCTGACCCCCGACCTGGTGGTGCAGTATACGCAGCCTTTTTTGGAGAAGACCGTCAACACCGTGAACGCCACCTTCATTACGCCGGCCGATCCGCCCTTAGACCTGGGGCGGCGCTACCTCATACGGGTGCGGGCGCAGGACGTAACGATGCAAAACGCCTTTCACAACGACGGCTGGAGCGCGCCGGAGTTCTTTACCTATGGGGAGGCTTGCCGCCCGCCCGATAACATAGCGGCCGAAACCCAAAACGAAAGCAGCATACGCGTGAGCTGGGCGCCCCGGCCGGGCTTCAACCGCTATGTGGTGCGCTACCGCGAACGCGATACGCCGGGCGCCAACTGGTATGAAGACGAAACCCTGCTGAGCGAGCATCTGCTGGAGGGCTTAGCAGACGCCATGCCCTACGAGATACAGGTGCAGACGCGCTGCAACGGCGACTACGAGGGGCCTTTTTCTCCTTCTTTTTACGCCACTACCGATACCATCGTCTTCGATACGACGGCCTTCGACTGTTCCTCTCAGGACACGCTGGTAGTACCCGTCAATACGGAATTGGTGGAAACCTTAGGGCCGGGCGACGTGGTGCGCATCGGCAATTTTCAGATGCGCCTCACCGAGGTGGCCCCCTCCGAAGCCGCCGAGGGCGGCTGGGATGGCGTGGGCCAGATACGGGTGCCCTGGCTGATGGGCCGGCGCTACATCTGCACCTTCGAGGGGCTGATGGTCAATGCCGATAAGGAAGTGTTTGAAGGCGAAGCTGCGGCCTACTCCAAAGGCTTGGAGAGCATACCCGAATGGCAGTCGCCCGAAGACGTGCTGGCCGCCATAGCCGAAGGCGCCACTCCGGAGCTTATGGACTTCTGCGGCCGGGTAGACAGCACCCTGCTGGCGGAAACTTTGGCCGACTCCAGCGCCACGACCCAGCCCATCGACTCTACGGCCAATCCGCCGGCGGATTCCACACAAACGGCAAGCCAGGATGAAGATGAGGAAGACAATGAGGATACCGGCGTGTTGGCCGATCCGTTTGAGGAACTGGAAGACGAGTCGCTGCCCTACAGCATTGCCCAAAACGTGGGGGGCAGCACCCTGCCCGTGATATTGGGGGGCAGCCCGAATGCCATTGTCATCGACAACCTGGTGTTTACGCCCCGGGGCGCCACCCTCGACGCCGCGTACGGCGACGAGGGCAAGCAAGAAGGCGCAG
>CAYOTJ010000582.1:0-2715 GCA_964406855.1 uncultured Saprospiraceae bacterium | reverse complement strand
CTCCACAAAGCCGACGGCACAGGCGGCCCCATACCGCTGCCATCCCTCACGCGGGCGCCCTGCTCTAAATAGCATTTCCCCCTGTTATGTGAGCAATACTCCGGATATAACCGTTTGTATAAATCTATTATTCGCCCTTCAGCGCCTGGCTGCCCGTGCCCGTAATATGGTTGGCCTCCATCGGGCGGGCGGGCTCGCAATATTGGCGGCGTGCCGGAACCTGCGCTAATTCGCCCTCGGGGTAGCGCAGGGCGGTGAGCTTGCCGCCAAAGACGCAACCGGTATCAATATCGATGGTGTTGTTGATCCAGACCGCCTCCGGCACGGGCGTATGCCCATAAACGACTTTGGCCTTTCCCGTGTATTCAGCAGCCCAATTGTAGCGGACGGGCAAGCCAAATTCATCGGTTTCGCCGGTAGTCTGCCCATATAGACAAAACGACCGAATGACGCCCGAGTTGCGGTTGTGCATCTCCTCGCGCAGGCCGGCATGCGCTACCACCAGTCGGCCTTCGTCGAATACCAAGTGAGCCGACATCCCCAAAATAAACTCGCGGACAATGGTTTTAAAAGATTCGCTTTCCGGCCCCAGTTGGCGCACCGTTTCATCGAGGCCATGCTTGAGCTGCACGTTCCGGCCGCTGAGGTAGCGGGCCAGTTTATCGTCGTGGTTACCAGGCACGCAATAGGCCGTTCGGGCATTTACCATGCTCATGGCCAACCGCAGCACGGCAGGCGAATCGGGGCCCCGATCTACGAGATCGCCGACAAAGATGAGCTTCCGCCCGGGCGGGGGCGTCACCTCAAAACCAAAGTTCTGCCCGTTGTCGGGCACGCGGCGGAGGGTATAGCCCAGCAAGCCCAGCAGCTCTTCCAGCTCTTCAAAACAGCCGTGTACGTCGCCTATAATATCGAAAGGACCTTTTTCTGCCTTGCGATTGCTGCGCGCCCGCTCGCGATGTATGGCCGCCGCCGCTACCGCTTCCCTCGATTGCAGGCGGAAGATGCGATAGAAGCCCTCCTGATCGATACCCGCCAGAGACTGCTGCAATTGCTGATGGTGTTGCTGAATGACGCTATCCTCCAGCACGCGGTGGGTCCGCAGTCGGTTTTGGGCTAAGCATACCTCCTCCGGCAGATCGAGGACGATGGCTGCCACGGGCACATGATAGGTTTTGGCCAACTCAAGGGCGCCCTTGCGCCAGTCACGCTGCACATGGGTAGCGTCAATGACCGTAAAGCGGCCGTAGCGCAGCCGCTGTTCGGCAATATAGTACAGTAGCTCGAAGGCCTCGGGCGTAACCAACTGATCGTTTTCATCGTCGGAGATCATGGCCCGACAGGCATCAGAGGATAATACCTCCGTAGGCCGGAAGTGTTTGTGGGCAAACGTGCTCTTACCTGCCCCCGAAGGGCCGATGAGCAAAACGAGGGCGAGCTCTGGTAGGTTGAGTTGCATGATGACGAAAGTACACAAACAATGCTAATCTTTAATGCGGGTCTTGGCGCTTTTGTTCCGATGATTCTTGTTGCGGGTAAAAATACCCACATTTTCTCCTTACCTTCCCCAAAAAATCCGATGCCCCACTTCTCCGATCGCATTCTGGACTTCAACCGGGCGCTGGACTTCAGCGGTTCGCTGCCCGAGGATGTGCGCGTGATGAACCCCTTTCGAGAAAACCTGGTCATCTGGCCTGCTGTCGAGCAGTTTTACCAAAAGTACTATGCCGACGAACGGCCGCGAAGGCTCATTTTGGGTATCAATCCGGGCCGGTTGGGCGCCGGCGCTACGGGCATCCCTTTTACGGATACCAAGCGGCTTGAGGGGGTATGCGGCATACAGGCGCCGGGCTTTGCCACCCACGAACCTTCGTCGGTGTTTGTATATGAGGTTATTGAAGCTTATGGTGGTCCGGAGGCTTTTTATGGGCGCTATTACATCAGCTCGTTATGCCCGCTGGGGCTGTTGGCGCGCAACCCGGCCGGCCGTTGGGTCAACTGCAACTACTACGATCGGCCTGATATTGTGGCGGCCCTTGATGGTTACATTCGCTGGAACGTGCGCACTCAGATAGCCATGGGCGCCGACACGGACATTTGCTTCATCTTTGGCAAAAAGAATGCTCAGTACTTCGACCGACTCAATAAAGAGGAATGCTGGTTTGAGCGCTATGAAGTGTTGGAGCATCCGCGGTTTATTGCCCAATATCGCCAGCGGCAGAAGGATAGCTACATTGCGGCTTATCTGCAAAAACTATCGCTTTAGCCGGGATTCGTATAGACTTATCCACTGCTCGGGCGTCATCTTGCCGGCCAGCTCGCCCAACAGGGCGTAGGGTATGTGCTCGGGTTTTTTGAAGCGGATACAGCTTTTGCCCATATCGAGCTTGGCGGAGCTATGGGCCGGGTAGGCGTCGGTGAACCAGTCTAAGAGCTCTGGATCGACGTAGATGCCCATGTGGTAAAAAGCATAAAAATTCTTCTGGGCGGCTATGCTAATGAATGGAAGGGGTAATTTGGGGTCGCAGTGATAGCCTGCGGGATAGTAGCTGTGGGGTACGACATAGCCGATCATGCCGTAACTCATGGTTTCCTCAAAGCCGGGAGGAAGGTGTTGCTGCACGGCAGCGCGCAGTTGGCTCAACACGGCGCGGCGCTCTTCGGGGAGTTGTGCTACATAGCCACAGGGGGAGACGGCAAAGATTTGCATATAGC
>CAYOTJ010000581.1:0-2718 GCA_964406855.1 uncultured Saprospiraceae bacterium | reverse complement strand
GCCCGCGCATTTGCGCTAAGGGCTAAAGAGGCTATAAGAGCGGAACACGTTTACCCGGCCGAGTATAGCGAGGACGTGGCGACCCCGGCCCCAGGGCATAAGGCCAACTCCCGGAAGCGGCTAAAGGGCCGGGGGCACGCCCAAATAAAACATCTGTTTATTTCACAAATAAATCCGGCAACACTTCCGAAACGAGGACAAAAACAGGTTGCATACCCAAAAAAACAATGTCACAACTTTAAATCTATTTGGCATTTTTACTCGTATGCAGAATGCTATTTTCCGGTCGTTGAATTTTTTACACACAAAACGGACTATCTATGAAATTTTCAACACTTTTATCGGTGTCAACAGCGGCGTCTGTGCTGGCGCTGTTTTTTTGCCTTACAGCGCCTTTGTTTTTGGTTGCTCAGTCTTCCCCCATTGCTCAACGCATTGCAAAAGCACAACAGGACAAAGCCAATTTCGTGACTCAGAGCCTCTTTCAGGCCCCAGGCACGGTAGCGGCCGCCCAAATTGAAGGCTTAGATGAAGCCTTGTACGCGGGTACCGTACTGGAATGGAACGCCTTGGCCGGGCAAACCGCCAAACAGCAAGCCGCTGAGTATCTGGAACTGCCGCTGCCCCGCGCCGGCGCCAAGGCGCTGACGTTGCAACTTTTCCGCGCCAACTTTTTTACCCCTGATTTTCAGGTACGCGCCTCCTCCAACCCGGATGCGCCCATTACCGATATCGACGGCATCCACTACTGGGGCGTGGTAAAAGGCCAGCCCGGCGCCTTAGCCGCCATTAGTATATATGCCGATGGCGTGATGGGTTTTGTAAACCTCGGCGACGCCCGCTATGTGCTGGGCCCCATTGAAAATGACCCGGCCCGGCGCCACATCTTCTACCGCGACGCCGACCTGAAGGCCCTGCCCGACTTCACCTGCTTCACCGATGATGAGGCGCATTACATCGGCTCGCCCGACAAGCCCGCCGACGTGGAAAAAGATGCCAACAACTGTGTGAAGATGTACGTTGAAACCGACTATGACCTCTTTGTGAACAAGGGCAGCGTGGCCAATGTGACCAACTATATGACTGGCGTATTCAGCCAGGTAGCCATATTATATGCCAACGAAAGCATCAATTTCACCATCAACGAGCTCTTTGTGTGGAATACCACCGACCCCTATACCGGCACCACCACCTCTAATTACCTGACCCAGTTTCGGAACGCCAAAAACGGCGTGTACAACGGCAATCTGGCCCACCTCGTAGGCCTCAACGGCGGAGGCGGGGTAGCTTATCTCGACGTGTTGTGCAACGCTTATTATGGCGTGGGCTACAGCGCCATTCAGGCCACCTACAGCAATGTGCCCACCTACTCCTGGACGGTGGAGGTGCTCACCCACGAGATTGGCCACAACTTAGGCTCGCCTCACACCCACGCCTGCGCCTGGAATGGCAACAACACAGCCATTGACGGCTGCGGCCCCGCCGCCGGTTACAGCGAAGGTTGCAACGCGTCGGTACCTACCCAGGGCACCATCATGAGCTACTGCCATTTGGTATCCGGCGTGGGCATCAACTTCAACTTAGGCTTTGGCCCTCAGCCCGGCGATCTCATCCGCAACCGCGTATACAACGCGTCCTGCCTCACGGCCTGTGGCGGCGGCGGCGGCGAGTGTACCGACAATGAAGTGACGGTATCCATCACCCTCGATAATTACCCTGGCGAAACCACCTGGCAGATTACCAACAGCTCGGGTACGGTGGTCGCCTCCGGCGGCCCCTATTCCAGCGCCGGCGCTACGGTAACCGCTACGCCCTGCCTGCCCGACGGCTGTTATAATTTCACCATTTTTGACTCCTACGGCGACGGCCTCTGCTGCTCCTACGGCAACGGCTCTTACATCGTTACCGACGCCGGCGGCAATACCTTAGCCTCGGGCGCCTCCTTCACCTCCTCTCAAACCACGGCCTTCTGCGTGCCCGATGGCGGCGGCGGCGGCTGCACTTACTCCACCCTCAATACCGCCAACTTCGACAGCGGCTGGGGCATCTGGACGGATGGCGGCACCGACTGCGCCCGCATCAACAACGCCACCTATGCCAGCAGCGGCACATACTCCATTCAACTGCGCGACAACACCACCACCTCGGTGATGAGCACTTCCAACCAGAATTACAGCGCTTACAGCGAGCTCACCGTGACCTTCTCGTCCGTCAGCGTGAGCTTTGAAAACAACGAAGACTTCTGGCTGCAAATCTCTACCAACGGCGGCTCTACCTATACCACCGTCGGCGACTTCAATGCAGGCTCTACCTTCGTCAACGGCGCCCGCTACAACGGCTCGGTAGTCATTCCCGGCCCCTTCACCAGCAATACCCGCTTGCGCTTCCGCGCCGATGCCTCTGCCGACGACGACGTGGTATACATCGACGATGTGGTCATTACGGGTTGCGGCGGTGGCGCCCTGGTGGGCGGAACGACAACAGAAGGCCTTGAAAACGAAAGCGTTGAACAAGTTTTCGACCCCGTTTATCTTTTCCCCAACCCGGCTTCCGAGCAGCTCACCGTAGTACTCACGCTTGAAGAAGCCCAAGAGGTAGAATTATTGTTGACCGACATAGCCGGCCGCCCCATCTGGCGCAACCGGGCTGCGCTTGACCGCGGCAAGCAACCCTGGCCCATTCAGGTGAGCGAACTGGCCCCCGGCGCCTACCAGCTCA
>CAYOTJ010000580.1:0-2719 GCA_964406855.1 uncultured Saprospiraceae bacterium | reverse complement strand
GCGTCTTGATGGGTGACAGAGCAGGAGCATAGTAGATGAATAAGTTTCACGCTTGGTATTACGACCCCAAGACTGGCGAAGGCCGCATCTTCGACGACCCGGCCGACGTTCCCGAGGGTTGGGTTGACCGGGTGCCCGAGCCGGGCTCGGAAGCGCCTGCGCCGGCCAAGGCCTTCAGCAGTTGGCGTATACCCGGCGACAACTGTACTTCAGGCTCGGCGCAATGGAAGGTTTCAACGCCATGACGGCCTCCGGCAGCGATGGCTTCCACAACATCCTGCCAACGATCGGCAAAGCCCGGAAGCAGCAGCCGCTCGCCGCCGTCGGGGGGATGAAGGGCCTGCTCGACCCCGGCAAAAGCCGCCAACCGGGGCGGCATATCCGGCACAAGGGAAAAATCCCAGCCCGCTTCCCGCAACTCGTCGCGGCGGGCCAGCAGCACTTCGGCGGTAGCTAAGGGGTCGGCTTGCAGGGAGGCCGCAAAAAACGCCCCCGCCCGGGCCGATGTATAAGTGAGCAGGGCCTGTCGGTACTGTTCGACGCGCAAAAAAGATATTTCGCCGGCGGGGTAAGTGAGTCCGAGCTGCTCTTCCAGCAGCTGCAGCAGGCGGCGCGGCCCTACCCGCCAATGGCCAAGGGCTGGGCCGGCATGGGCCGGCAGTGCATCCTGATCGAGTGAAAGACCAAAAAAGATGTGCATAGCTTAGCCGCCAGTAGCTTTTTGAAGGCGCTGGATCTGAGTCTCCCAGAGCTTGCGCTGATCGTCGAGCTCGTCTTCGTCACAAAAATCAGTAATTTCAAGAATTGTTTCGCCGGTAACGGGGCTTTCGAGTATTCTGAACTCGAGGTATTCGTCTTCGTCGGCGTCTTCCCAATGAAACCGAAGACGCTCTTCCTCTATATCGTCTATGAGGTCGGCCTCTTCCGAGGAGGCGCCCCAATAGAAGATAAAATGATCTGCTGTAATATCTACTTCATCACAAAACCAGCGCGTAAGGCAGGAAGGCGTCGTCAGAAATTGGTAGAGTATCCCGGGGGATGCCCGAAATAAAAATTCCAGTTCAAGTTTTGCTCTTTCCATAAGTCTGACAAAAAATGCGTTAGGTTCTATCCTTGGGGCACAATAAAGGGCAATTGTTTGATTTATCCAAATTTTTTTATTAAGCAGTTGCGAAATTCCCAAAGCCGGCGAGGAAGCAACCATTGGCCTTGGAAAGCGTTATTATAAAAACATAGCGGAAATAAAGTACAAACACTTGACATTACAGTAGTTTGGCTGTATTTTTGCGGTCTGAAAACGACAGAAGACGGAGGCTTTGGATAAAGCGATTTTGATTAAGGAATGGGACAACACAATCACTATCAGCTCTTTGAGGAGCTCTGCTACTGACTTTCAGGCCCAATATCAGCGACAACCTGACTTCACCGTGGTGAGGCAGGTTTGTTTTTTGTAGCCCCGGCCCATTGGCCAGGCTATACAACCAATCAGACAACAACGACGTAAAAGGCACGTAGATGAGACAGCTAAAGATCACGAAGTCGATCACCAACCGCGAGAGCCAATCGCTGGAAAAGTACCTTCAGGAAATAGGCAAAGTAGACCTGTTGACGCCTGAAGAGGAAGTAGAGCTGGCCAAGCGCATAAAACAAGGGGACCAGGCCGCGCTTGAAAAACTAACCAAGGCCAACCTGCGTTTTGTCGTTTCTGTAGCCAAGCAATACCAGAACCAAGGCTTATCGCTGAGCGACCTGATCAATGAGGGCAACCTCGGCCTCATTAAAGCCGCCCAGCGCTTTGACGAAACCCGCGGTTTTAAGTTCATCTCTTACGCCGTGTGGTGGATTCGTCAGTCGATCCTTCAGGCGCTGGCCGAGCAATCGCGCATTGTTCGTCTGCCCCTCAACAAGGTGGGTTCGCTGAACAAGATCAACAAAGCATTTTCGGAGCTGGAGCAGGAATACGAGCGCGAGCCCTCGGCCGAAGAGTTGGCCGAAATGCTGGACATCCCTACGGAAGAGGTGGAAACCACCCTGGGGGTAGCGGCCCGCCACGTATCGATGGACGCGCCTTTTGTAGAAGGCGAAGACAACTCGCTATTGGATGTGCTGGAAAATACGGCCACGCCCAATACCGACTCGGCGCTGGAGTACCTTGAATCGCTGCGCCGCGAAATTGAGCGCTCGCTGTCTACGCTCACCGACCGGCAGTGCGACGTCATTAAGTTGTACTTTGGCATTGGCGTTGAGCACCCCATGTCTTTGGAAGACATCGGCGACAAATTTGGGCTTACCCGCGAGCGGGTTCGTCAGATCAAAGACAAAGCCATCAACAAGCTGCGTTCGGCCAACCGGAGCAAGCTGCTGAAGCATTATCTCGGAGCATAACCCTTTGTGTCAGAATTTGTTGAGCGGGATCATCAAATGGGGCTGCAAGCGGCAGATTTATAGTCCATTTGCGCCCCGCTGAGCAAGTCTATTTTCCCGGGCCGGCTGCTTACGGAGCGTGGCGCCCGGGCCAGGGATGGTAAGGGCCGCCGCCCAAGCGGCGGGTGTGGGCGGGGCGCGCGCACAAAGCGCCCCGCCCATACCGGAGCCCTGCACAGCCCGGCCGCCCTCAAGGCGGGGCCCCCTAAAATATATATAGTTCTCCAAGCCAAGATTTGCGAATCTTGACTTGCTCTTTTTCCGTCTGGCGGCGTTAAAAAGCCTCGCCATAGCT
>CAYOTJ010000579.1:0-2720 GCA_964406855.1 uncultured Saprospiraceae bacterium | reverse complement strand
CAATGGATCCGTCCACGCAAACGTCACTTGGCCAGGCCGGGAAGTACCAAAATCTGTATCTGCGGCTGCTTCGATAAGCAGTTCTGCATTGGTCACCTCCAACAGGCTGGTGTCGTAAGCCATAGAAAATTGCAAGCCAAAGAGCGCCTCGAATCGATCGACGATCAACGGAACGTGGAAAATGTTTGTAGAAGAAACCTCGACCGGCGGGAAGTGCAGCGCGCAATGGTCGTTATCGGTGATTTGGAATGGGCGCTGAATTTGGGCTCCGCCTACGGCCTGTCCCTGGCTGTTTTGTACCCCATGTATGCGATGGCCGATGTTGAGGCGTCCTGCCGCCTCTTCCAGTACCCGCAGCCGCACCACCGCCAATGGCTCGGTGGGCAAGAGCGATACGCCGGCAGGGTTAGTCCAGCGGTAGTCGACCCGGTCGGGGCCGGCGCTCACCCACTGTACACCGTCGGCAATGAGCGGATGCCAGATGATGGTATCTATGGCAATGTTCCCAGGCGACGACCAGCTTGTGTAGAAGGAAAAAGCCGTAAGTTGGATGAAATTGGCGGCATACAAGCCCATGTCGAAGGGCTCGTCGACGGTAGCGGGGTAATACGGGGCGCTGTAGCTGAGGTCGGTGGTGAAGAGGAGGCTGGCAGGCGTTGCCGGCGGCGCATCGGGGCAGTCGTTGAGGAAGGAGGCCTGGGCGGTGCAGCCCCGGCTGTCGGTCACGTTAACGACTAAGGTATCGTTGGGGTTTACCCATACATTGACAACATTGTCTGGCGTGGTAAAGAAGTCGCCATTAGACTGTTCTATATTCAGGGGCGGCTGGGCATGGTGTATATTCAGTCGATACAGCTTCTGGCCTTGTTCATTGAAAAGGCAGGTTCCGTACTGGGTATGGACAGTAATGGGGTCGGGATGCCGCACGAGCGCGGTATAAACGTGCGAACAGCCGAGATCGGGGTTGGTGATGGTGAGCGCATGCTGCCCTAAGGGCAAGTTGGTTATAAAATTAGTGGTAGCCCCTGTGCTCCATTCGTATTGCAGGTTAGGCGAAAGCATATTGGAAGATGGCAAGAGGGCTCTCTGCGTTATCCATAAGCTATCCAGCGTAGTTTCTGTACAATCGATTGTGGATGAATGAGGCAGCGTCATGTTGACTTGCTTTATTACAACGCCGGTGAGCACATCGACGCAACCTTCGCCCGCTGAAACGGTAACGGAATACTCGCCGTCGCTGAGCATGGTTATCAGTTGCGTTGTATCTCCTGTGCTCCATTGATAGTCAAATTCATCCAAATTAACTGCTCCCTGAGCGCGCACTTGTAATGAAGCGGGTTGGAGTCCAAAACATTCATAGTATGCCGGCAGAACATACAGCCTGCCTTGCGCCAAAAGGCTCTCCGTACTCGTTTCCAATTGCACCTCGCAGCCCAATAAGGTATCGCGCACGATTACTTGATGCTGTCCCGCGGCCAGCGCTACAGCGGTTTGGGCGGTTTCTCCATTGCTCCAGGTAAAGGTTGTATGCGTTGAAAACAGGGTGAGCGATACGCCGGCATGGCCGTCGGGCTCAGGTGTGGCGCAATCATCCAACCCAAAACCTGAGGGCATCCATGCCTTAAAATACCAGGGGTTATAACGAACGCCCCCCGCCCGGCTGAAGCTTTCGTACTCCAGGGCGATTTCCAGGGTTTTTCCCGAAGGACTCGTATAGTTGTTTCCGGTATCCGAGTAGGGCTGCTCGAAGGGAATCCAGCCGGAAGAGGAGCCTGAGCCTGCTTTTCTTTTTACGGCTATGCCGGGCAGCTCCGTGGCGTAGGTCAGTTGCAATGGTTGGTGATCGCTACAGGAGTAGACCTTCTCGATGGCAAAGGCCGAAAAGCGCAGCGCAGCGGGCGGCAGTTGGCCGGCATAGCGGGCCACGCCTCCGCTCAGCCAGAGGGCGTCGGCTCGAATTAAAGGCGCGCCCACTTCCTCGAAGTTAAAAACGGCCAGATTAATGGGCGTCCAGCCGGGCAGGTCGTTCAGCACCCGAACGTTTAGCCAGGCAATGGTATCACCCCAGCTAAATGTCGTCCCAACCGGATGCGTCAATCTTCCATCCAAAAACTGATCGACGCCCTGCCAGAGGGCGCAGTCGGCGCAGCTCTCTGTGGCTTCTATCCCTACCAGTTCCAGATAAGGTTGTGAGGCGGCAGGCAGGTTGAAGGAAAACGCTACTACAGTGGCCGCAAATTCTGTGTACAACCGCAAGGGCAGGCGTAAGGTGTCGCCGGCCTCGCCAAAGGCATAGCCCAACTCCAGCGCCGTGCGGGAGGTATAGGGCAATGGCGACTGAGCCCCGGCCTCTCCGGCCCACAGCAGTAAACCGCTCAATAACAAAATGGTAAAACGGGTTTTCATGAATAACGTATTTTGAGATTATGGAAAATATGAAATTTTAGGCAATGGATATACGGCGTACCGCAGCGGATAGCCGCTGCGGCTTATTTGCGTTTTTTCAACTACTCCTTAACTATCGGGCGACTTACCCAGCCCTCGGGGCCATAGGCCCTGATCCAGTACAAGCCGGCCGGCAGGCCTTCTAAGCTCAGCCCTCCATCGGCCCCTGCCGCATAGCGCACCTGCTCGCCGGTAGCCGTATGGCAGCTCAGGGCTTCGATGCGCAGCCCTTCGGCGGCTACCGTCACCCGGTTGTGAGCAGGGTTGGGGTATAC
>CAYOTJ010000578.1:0-2720 GCA_964406855.1 uncultured Saprospiraceae bacterium | reverse complement strand
ATTGAGACTGCCTACCCGGGCCGCGGCCATCTGCCAGTCGACATCGGCTAACTGCGTTTTGAGGTTGGTAGACACCCAGGTTCCGTTGAGGTAAACTTCCCGAAACTGGCCTGCGATTTGTTGTGTAAGACTCATGGTAGCAGAACAATTGAGGTTGTAGTTCTCCAAATCAAAACTCATAAATCTTGGCTTGGAGAACCACAACGTACCGCACACAGGCAGGTTTTGCACTTCAACACAAACTGGCTGTGCACAAAACCTGCCAGGGCAAAACTATAAATACGCAGCCTCTGATGGCTATGGCCTCAAAAATACACAATCATAGGGTTTTGGCGCGCCATCCTAAGAAACAGTTTTTGGGTATTAAGGAGCGCGGCGGCTATATATCTATTTTAGCAGCCGTCGTCGAAGATAAGCCTGGGGAGCCAAAAGGCGCTTTCCGGAATGGGTCGGCTGCGGCAATCGGGGCTGCGGAAGTCGGTAAAATTTTTGCCATCGTAGCGGCATACGCCTAAGGCCGTGCAAAACCAGATGTTTCCGGACTGGTCTTCGAAGATGTCGTATACATTAAAATCGATGAGGCCGTCGTTGCCGGCGGTAGTGGGCACCGTCATTTTACTGAAGGAGTAGGGGCCATGTACGCACACGCCACCGGGAGGTGTGTAGTAGGTGCTGTAGAGGCCATTGTAGCGACTGACGCTACCGGCGTAGGGGCTGCTGGCGCTAAACCAGAGCTGCCCCTGCCGGTCCTCCAGAATGTCGCCTACGAAGCTGTGGTTGGGGTTGTGGCCCGAAGTCAGGAGGGTAAGCATGGCGCCATCGTAGCGATAGAGGCCCTTGGGAGCTCCAAACCAGAGGAGGCCGGCATGGTCTTCGTACATGGTTCTGACGTTGTGAAAGGCATCGTTGCCCTGGGTCTGAGCCCAAGATTTGAAGACACCTCCTTCGTAGTAGCAGATGTTGCCTCGCTCGGCGCCCAACCATATCCGACCGGTTTGGTCTTGCATGATGGCGGTGACAACGTTGTGCGTGAGGCCGTCTGCGGTGGTAAAGTGGGTGAATGTTTTGCCGTCGTATCGGTTAAGGCCGGCGGTAGTGCCGAACCACAGGCTGCCGTCGCGGTCTTGCAATATGCAGAGGATGGTGAGGTCGGCGAGGCCGTCTGCAGCGGTAAAATGGGTGAATGTTTTACCATCGTACCGATACAGGCCGTGACCCACGGTACCAAACCAGAGATTGCCTTCGCGGTCTTCCAACAGGGAATATATCCGGTTGCCCTGAAGGCCTTTTTCGAGGGTGAGGTTGGTAAAGGTTTTGCCATCGTAGGTGACGACGCCCTCCCAGGTGGCAAACCAATAGCGACCTGAGCGGTCTTGGAGCATGGCCCGGGTGAGGCTGCTATGACCATAGGTGGAGCCAGCCCCCTGAATAAAGGTTGAGCAAGGGTTGCGCAGGGGCGACACCCAAGAAGCCGGGGCGGCTAAAAAAGCGCCTGCGCGCGATACGACTACCTCGGGCTCGCTGTTGGTCAATTCGGGGGTATTTCCCCCTTGGCAGGCACATAGCCATAACAGTGGCATGAGCCAGGCATACTTTTTCATACGCTTACTTTTAAAAAGGTTTAAAACAGGAAATGGATTACGTCGTCAATTTGTAGTTTCCCGGGATAGGCCTTATGCCTCTTGATCCGGAGAACTATACTTCCATGCGATAGCCTACGCCATGCACGGCTACCAGTTGTATGGATGAATCATCGCGCAGCATTTTGCGCAGGCGCGATACAAACATATCGAGGCTGCGGCCCACCAGTACGCCTTCGTCGGCCCAAACATTAGCCAGGATGAAGCTGCGTTCGAGCACCTGATTGGGGTGTTGTGCGAACAAGTGGAGCAGCTTAGCTTCCCGGAAGGTGAGCTCGTGCAATTTATCGCCGCAATACAAGCGCTGGTTGGGCACATCTAAGCTACTTTGCCCAAAGGCCAAAACCGCCGGTGCAGGGCGTAGCGAATCGGGCTCGGGAGGCGCCGTAGCGGAGGTTAGTTGCCGGCGCCCCAGGGCGTACAAACCCAGGGCCAGGACTGCACTAAAAAACCACCCCATGAAGGGCATGGGCGCTGGTGTTTCGGGGCCGGCCAGCAGGCTTAACTTTAGGTAGTAGCAGTCGGATGAAAGCTCGCGCCCCGTACAGGGCACATCGTCTGTCGGAGCGGCAGTCGGCAGACTCAGGTCTGTCATATGGTATCCCAACTGAACGGTAGCCCCCTCACAATCAAGTACGGCTACATCGTAGGCTGAATGGATACCATGCACCTTCAGGGCCGATTGCAGCAAGGCCGGCAGGCGATTGTAATTGAGGCTATGCGCCAAACGCAACTGCCACGACCGCTCGCCTACCTGTTCTACGGCAGGTATGCGACTGGCGCTGTCGCCGGCAGCTTGCAGCAACTGGTGGGCGGCGCGCCGAAGCGCCAGATTTACGCGCTCCGACTGCCGGTCGGTTGTGGGCGTTCCAGAGCCGGAGGCTCGCCATACAAACTGCATGAGGAGCGCACTGACTAAGAGCCAGCCTGCGAAAATTGCCGTATTTTTTAGCTTACTGCGCTTCATGTGTCAAAAATAGTAAAAATACAACTGGCCTCAATGGCTGAAGCAAAGGTAGGAGTAGCGCCCGGCTCTGGCTCATAATGGCTGTAAAAGGATGTAAACGATTTGTAAAAGCT
>CAYOTJ010000577.1:0-2720 GCA_964406855.1 uncultured Saprospiraceae bacterium | reverse complement strand
AACGGACGGGTAATGCTGTAACGAAGTAATCCGGCCCTGCCGCTTAGGAGCCGCGTTAGTGGGTGCAGCGGCGTGGGCGGATTACTTCGTTACAGCGTTACCCGTCCGTTGAAGCACCGATGCATCATTTGCACCAGCTCACTCCAAACCCCGCAAATGCAAAGCCTACAACTCCCCGATCACATACAATTCAGATAAAGTAGGAGCGGGAAGGCCGCCATCCGGCTCTAAGGTGATGGCAAAAGCATCTGCCTCGGCGATAAAGTTGACCTCTTGAACAAGGCCGGCATCGGGGCCCTGCTCGAAGACGCCTAAGCTCACCGGCTGGCCGTCTACCAGCGCCCAAAGTTGGTATTGTTTGCCTTCAGCCGCCAGCGGCAGGCTGCGCACATCCAATATGGTCTTTTGCAACCTGGGGTTGAAATAAACCGCTACAGCGGCATCGGGCGCTTTGGCAGTGCCCGGCAGTTGAATGAGGCGGGTGGCGGTATCGCGCATCAGGTTCATGCGCTCGCGCAGCGAGGCCAACTCTTCCGCTGTATCCGTACAACTGACCTTGAGTTGCTCGTGTTGGATTTTTTCCTGAGCGAGCTCGCTGCCCGTTTGACGCCATTGGGTATAGAACCAACCTGCCAGCAAGGTCAGGCCGGCGGCCAACACCCAACTACCCCTGCTCCAGCGCGACAAGGAGCCGGTAGTAGAGGCCGGGCCTTGTGGAGCAGCGGCGATTTCAGCATCAATCCGGGCCATAAGCCTCCCCAGAAAGCCCTCGGGCAGGGGGGCGGCCTGTGTAGCTGCATAGTTGGCCAATGCGTCTTCTAACCCTTGCAGCGCCTCGCGCACCTCGGCATGCTCGGCGGCTACCTTTTCTACTTCCCGTTGCTCTGCCTCACTGAGCAAGCCCAGCAGATAGTGCTCAAGTACTCCGGATGCTATATATGCCTGAATATCCACCTCTTTGTTGTATTATAATGAACGTAACCATTGATCTAACACCAACAGTACAGCAAAGTCGGCATCGCCCAGCAGCTTGCGCAGCTCGCGTATGGCGGCCTGCGCTCTGGTCTTTACCGTACCCAGCGGTATGCCCAAGATATCCGTAGCCTGCTGCTGGGTGTACCCTTGCAGGTAAAGGAGATCAATGATCTGCCGGTATTTCTCGTCGAGCTTTTGTATGGTTTCCACCAGCCCGCTATCAACGAGGGTGGGATGACCGTCATCAGCCAACGAGCCGATTCTTTCGCTATATACGGGGCTATCCAAGGAAACAGATTGCCGCTGTTGCTGATTTTTCTGCACCCGCAAATAGTCGATGGCAGTATTCCTGGCAATACCAATGAGCCAGGTGAACAACCGCCCGCGATCGGCATTATAGCCCGAAGCGTTTTTCCATACTTTTACCATGGAATCCTGCAACAGATCTTCTGCCAGCTCGCGCTCGCCCGTCATGCGCAGCAATACGCCCAAGAGCGTTTCTCCATATTTACCCACGATGAGCGGCATGGCCTGTCGGGGGTTTTGCGCCAGCAAAGCAACGATTTCCTGGTCAGCTATCACGTTTCTTCTCGAATCCGGCATACCCGTACTATGAAGTTGAGAACAAATATACAACCTATTGTTTTTCCACACTCATCTTTCATAACCTGCAAGAGGCTCTGTGCCGTAACGCTTGCCTGCCCGGGTCATTTTTATGAGGTAGTTGAGTCTTTTTTGGGCTTCCTCCTCTCTCAGACGACCCGTTTCTGTAATCCAGCCGATTTTCAGGCGCTGATACAAGCGGGGAAACTCCTGAAACTGCGCCCATACCGCTTCTTCTTCTTTGAGGCGGGCGGCTATCCAGTCGGGGATAACCAAAGCATCGTCTATGGCCCCAATCTGATCGCGAATGGGTTCAATACCGGCAGGCGTCATCAGCCTCTGGGCCTGCAACTTCCATATTCGCTGCCGATTGAGTTCTGAGAGAAAACTCTTCTTTTTACGGGGAGTGATGCGCTGCACTGCGCTGAACTCATCGTACTTTTTCACCACGCCGTCTATCCACCCAAAGCACAGGCACTCTTCTACCATATCATCATAGGGTAGCGAGGGTTGGTTGGCCGCTTTGCGAAAAGTGCGCAGCCATACTTCGGTCTTGGTTTGGCCGTGTTCTTCCAGCCAAGCCCGCCATTGTGCCCGATTATGTGGATAAAATACTTCGGTTACTTCCATGTGATCCCGGTGTACAGCGGTTTAATAGACTTGTTCTGCGAGTCACGAACAAAGCTAATAGTTTAACTCCCCGTCCCGGAAGCAAAACTACCAAATTTTACATAAGTTGCAGACTAATACCTATTTTATATCCATTTTTATGGCCCCTAAGCTAAGATAAGCGATATTTCGCCGGCTCGCAAGGCAAAAAACGCTGCCACAGCCTAAAAAAAACGCCGCAATACAGGAAAAAAGCTGGTCTGGATTCATAAATTTTGATCCGGAGAACAACCTTCATCCAACCTCCTTAAGCGGGCGTTCATCACCCCTACCCTGCCGTTCGTTGCATTCTGGCGCTTTTTCATCGATTCTCGCCCAAGCCGTGCAACACTACCGCCGTCGGTTGCGTCCTTTGGTTATAGTGATTGATTATTTCACAACCCGACTGTTCAAATCATGAAAAATTGGAAAAACTGGATCAGCGCCGCAGCGCTGGCCTTACCGCTGGCATTAACTGCCGCCCCCGCCGCTCC
>CAYOTJ010000576.1:0-2722 GCA_964406855.1 uncultured Saprospiraceae bacterium | reverse complement strand
GCATACCGCCACGTCTTCGCTGCGCTCTTCCGGGTAAACTTCACCCCCTGGTCCGACACTATAGCATCAGCACTACCCCCATTCGCCGCTGATGACCACAGCGCGCTACCACCACATAGCTACCTGCGGGCCATTGGGGTAGCGCGAACTTCCATTCCGGGGTTCCGGTTGCTTCCTGCCGGATA
Organism: uncultured Saprospiraceae bacterium; assembly: GCA_964406855.1. Classification (GTDB taxonomy): domain Bacteria; phylum Bacteroidota; class Bacteroidia; order Chitinophagales; family Saprospiraceae; genus JAUMBM01. The sequence continues at coordinate 2,537 of CAYOTJ010000576.1, read as the reverse complement.
TGCCGCCCCTTGGGGTCGTACAAGATGATGGTCACGGGCTGCCCGGTCCAGTCGGGGGGCAATTGCAACCACACATGCCCGCGGGCCGGGTTGGGATACAGGCCCGGCAGCGGCATAGCCATAGGCTCGCCCACCGATGTCAGGATAGCTTCGTAGGCGCCAATATCCGGGGCGCCGTCGCGCAATTGGCCCGTGATGTCGTCGGCAGGAGCGTTGCCCGGCAAGCCGCCATTGATGAGGGGGCTGCCCGGCGCAGGGCGGTAGTCGCCTATGCCGGTGTTTATAAAAAGGGGGGCTAACGCCATACCCGTCTGATCGCCTGGCTGATTAAATCCGGCCAGGCTGTTGTCGGTAATGAAATTGCCGCCCAGCGACGACCATTGCGGCTGGCTGCCGCCGTTGGCCTGGTAGTTGGGGCCAAAGTTGTCAAGCACCGTATTCAACATAAAAAGGACGGGTTGCGCGCCTTGTACGGCAGATGAGCTTATCCCTACCTCATTATCCGCTAAAGTGCAATTCACCAAAGCTACCTCGCCCAAAGGCGTCTGATGAGAAGTTGCCACGCCTCCGCCCGTAAATGCTACATTGCTGAACAGCAAGCAGTTGGTTAGGTACGCGCCGACATCTTGCACATAAAGGGCGCCGCCATCCTGTACAGCCTGGTTGGCGCGAAAGCGCGTGCGGGATATGCCCATGCCGCCGGCCGTTTCGCCTGTGCCCACAGCGCTGATGGCGCCGCCTTTTCGCGCTTCGTTAGTTTCAAAAGTGCAGCTATCGGCAGCCAGCATCACACTTGAAAATACGCGAATGGCGCCGCCGAGGCTATCTGCCGTATTGCGAAAGAAAGTGCACCGACTTAAATCCAGATTAGACTCCGGACGCAGACTAATGGCGCCGCCATGGCGGAGGGCTGTATTCTCTACGAAAGAGCTGTTGCTGATCTGAGCAGTAGACCCGCTTTTGGCCAGCAATAGGGCGCCCCCCTCAGCGGAAGCGTTGGACTCAAACCAGCAACTGTCAATCCTGAAATGATTGCCATCAAAGAATATGGCGCCGGCTTCTTCAGCGGCCTGATTGCCTGTGAATAGGCAACGCCTTAGCTCAAATCCTCCCTTTTTCGCGTAAAAAGCCCCTCCTCGTCCTATTCCGGGGATGGATAAAAAACGGGCTGTATTCTCTTCAAAAATGCAATCCTCAAAGCGGATGTTGCCGGGGTCTGTAGTATTTTGGTAGTCAAGCACTACTGCTCCTCCGTCGCGCCCTTGGTTTTGAGTAAACCGACAGCGCTTTATCACTATAGGCGCTACCGAGCTCAGGTACAGCCCCCCGCCGCCCTGACCGCCATTGGTGTTGTTGGAAAAATCGCTGTCTTCAAGCGTTGCATCAAAGACGCCGGCAAGGTATAACATGCCGTTCAGCGCGTCATTGTAGCTCATGCTGAGGTTGCTCAGGGCAATGTGTTCGCTTCCTGTGATGGAAACAATCCCCAAAAAATTGCCCCTATTGCCTTCAAAAGAGCAATGGCTGATTTCCGAATATGCCGTTGCCAGGCCACTGATGCCAATGGCGGCGCCGCCATCGGCAAGGTTTTGCCGGAAAGAGCAGTTTCTTATGTTCACCCGCGACGAAGCCCAAAGACCACTCGGATATTGGAGGCCGGGTATGGCTTGGGGCTTATACCCATAGGCAACGGTAAGTCCGTCTAATAAAGTAGGCCTGGTATGCACGTCGGCTTGCACCCTCATTATCAGCCGGCTATTATCCGTTTTATTGATCAAAAAATTCCCGTCTGTGTCATTGCCCAGCAAATCGCCGCTGAGCACGGTAGGGTAGAGATCGGGCTGCCGCTGGTCGGGGCTGGTTTCGGCGCCCGCAAATCCGCCCAGCAGCACCATGGGCCGGCTTACGCTAAAGAAGGCATTAACGTCCGTGCCGCCACTGCCGGGCTTGTATACGCCCTGTGCAATCCAGAGGGTATCGGCCGCCGACTGGGCCAGCGCCGCGCTTAGGTCGGTATAGGCGTCGGCCCAACTGGAACCATTATTGGCCCCGCTAGCGTTGATGTCCACATAAGCCATCTGAGCGAAACAAAAAGAAGGAAACAGCGCCGGTAGAAGATGCCGGCACAGCTTTTTAAAAACGTTCGTTTTCATAGCTATTGGTTATTTTAGTGTTTTAAAACGATGTAAATATATGAATTTTTTGTTAGAATCCTACGCGCAACAACAAACGCTGCTCCCGACCCAAGGCCGCCACATAGTGGCCTATCGCGATGCCGATTCTGGGGATGTTGTTGTTTATCAGGCATTTAATGCCGATATTGCGCGCTACGCCGTAGCCAATCAGCGCTTTGGCGGGCCGCATTATTCCTTTAGCCGCATGACCTGGATAAAGCCCAACTTCATGTGGATGATGTACCGGGCAGGCTGGGCAACCAAGCCGCAACAAGAGCGGATACTTGCTATTTCCATGCTTTGGGACGGCTGGTTAAGCTTGCTGGGGCAGGCCGTTTTTTCTAACTATCAACCCGATCGATA
>CAYOTJ010000575.1:0-2724 GCA_964406855.1 uncultured Saprospiraceae bacterium | reverse complement strand
GGTTAAGTATACCTTCTTACCGATAGCCGCCCTTTTGGAGGAGTTGGCGCTACAGGGCATGACTATATCGCCGGATTTGCACGTGCGCTTAGGTCGCTACCTGAGCATCCACGGCCCTCGCGCCCATAATGCGTCGGGATGGAAGCACAGGCTTGGGGCGCTGCTGTGCCGCGAGCAATCGCAGCAGGAGTTGTTTGGAGAGGTCTTCGACCGGATATGGATGGCCTGGACAGCCACACAGCCTGAGGCAGAGGCGGAAAACCCCGTACCCTCCCCTATCCCGGCCGACCAGCACCCTAATGAAGGCGGCACTGCCGACAAACCGACTACTGTGCTGCCGCCGCGGCGCGAAGCGGCGCCCGCCCGCCCCACGGCCGGCCGAAGCGGCCCAACGCGCTGGTCTTTACAGTTTGGCCCCAACCCGGCGCGCTTTTGGAATACCTCCATCATCGACCGGGCCATGCCTGCCTGGCGGGAGAAAGAGTGGACGCCCGTATTAGACTGGGATATAGCCGGCAGCATACAGGCCACCATACGCGCCGGCGGTATGCCTACCTTAGTGAGCCGGCCGCGCCGCACGACGCCTCAATACTTAGTGCTCATTGAAGAATGGACGCCACGCGACCATGTAGCCGGCCTCTATGCCGACCTGTGCGCCGAGTGGCGGGTGCGCGACCTTACGGTAGAGTGGTTTTACTACGACAATAGCCCGGCCCGTTGCTGGCGCGACCGCCGCGAGCCCTCGTCTTACACCTACCTTGAGCGCCTCATGAACGAATACGAAGGTTATAAGCTGCTGCTGGTGGGCGAGCCGGAATCGCTGCTGGACATGCCCGAACTGCGGCCCTCCGACATTGTGCTTGACGCCTTGCAGACTTTCCGCAACTGCGCCCTGCTGTGCACCCGAAGCACGGCTGAGTGGGGGCAGCCTGAGCGCGCCTTAGCTCAGGTGATGCCCGTGGCGCCTGCTACGCCCGAGGGCATTGCCAGTCTGCCCTGGCAATGGGCTGAAGGCCGAAATCTACCGCCAGCCTACTGGACGGCAGCGCTGCCCGAGCCTACCGTGCCTACCCTGGAGCGCGATGATGAAGACCATCAGCATCTGATGGCGGACCTCAAAGCTTACCTCGGCAGGCATGCCTACGCCTGGCTATGCGCATCTTCAGTATACCCCGAGCTTTATTATGAGCTCACAGCGCTGCTCAACGATGAGAGTATAGCCCCTAACCCAAAGTTAGCCGAATGGGATCAAAACCGCATCTGGCTGAATGCTCTCATCCGCCTCACCCGGTTGCCCTGGTTTCGGCGGGGCGCCATACCCCGCGAGCTACGCGCCCAACTGCGCACAGCGTTGCCCCCTGACCAGGCCCGGGCGGTGCGCCGGCAGTTGCTGGAGGTGCTGGGCCGGCAGGTTGAGCCGCCATCGGGCTCCTATGCCGCCGCCGACAGGGTATTTACGGAGTTGTGGCTTGAGCACGAAACGGCCTTAGCCGCTGTATCCTCGGAGGAAGAGCGGGCCATACTCACCGAGGCCTTCCGCGCACAGATGGGCAGCGTGAGCCCTGCCGATGTAGAGGACGCCCTGGGGCGAAGCTATTTGCAAACCCTTGCCGCCGACACTACCGATCAGCCCCCTGCCTACCGCATTCTCTGGGTAAATGATACCCCTGAGCAGAATGAAGGTATGCGCAGGTTTATGACCGAGCGCTACGGCGTCATTTTTCAATTGGTGCTCAACACCGACAGTGCGCTGCGCCAACTGCAACTGTTGCCCTATGATCTGGCCGTCACCGATTTTAGCCGAACGGGCGATTATCGCGCCGCTGAGCGCCTCATCCGCAATTTGCCCTATGCCCGCCAAACGCCTGTCATTGTCTTCACCAGTAAACGCAACCGGGAGCTGGAAGAAAGCAACCTGCTATCAACGGGGGCTACTGCCGTATTTGACGAAGGCGACCAACTGATGGAGTGGATAAAAAATGCGGCCCGCGAAAAATTAGGCGATTACTTCCCTCGAAGCGGCGTCGAGTGGTCGGAATCGCTCATGGACAATACCCGCTATGTAGTGCTCGCCTTAGCCCAGCGCAGCCACAACTACGACCTGCGCCAATTAGTGGAATTGAGCGGATTGGAGGAAAATCAATACGATACGTTGCTCTCCGAATTAGAAGAGGTATGGATGCGCAAATACGTTGACGACAGCCGGATAGACGAATTGGCCGACCAACTGTTGCAGCGCCTCTTTGGTCTGCCCGCCGTGGGGGATGCCTTTCCCGAAGCCTTAGGCGCCTTGCGCCAAACGCTCAATGAGCCTCCTGCGGAAGGAGCCGAGCCCGAAGCGGGCGCCGAACCAGAAACAGAGGAGCCGCAGAACATCAAGTTCCAGGCTCAAGGGATGAGCTATCAAGACGCGGGCGCCGAACCAGAAACGGAAGAGCCGCAAAGCGGGGCGCAGGAGGCGGCTATGGAGGCTCCGGTGGAAATTCCTACCGACTGGCCGAGTTGGTTCGACGATGCCGGAATATTCCTGCAATCGCTGGGCTCGCCCCAATTTGGCGACGACCAACGCGCTATGGCCCAATCCATTCACAATACCCTACGGGAGGCGACAGACAACCCCGACTCTGTGGGGCTGCCTGAAGCGGCGCGGGCCGACGAAGGCTTTTTCGACGCCCTCAATCGGGCTGTCCACTATAGTCAAAGTCTGGTTTTTCTACTCAATAC
>CAYOTJ010000574.1:0-2724 GCA_964406855.1 uncultured Saprospiraceae bacterium | reverse complement strand
CATTTGGGGTATCCGGCCTACATCATCCCGTTTTTGGGCATGGCCAAGATACTGGGTTCTATTGCGATACTCATTCCGTCATTCCGGCGCATCAAGGAGTGGGCTTATGCGGGCTTATTTTTCGACCTGTCGGGCGCCTTTTTTTCCATCCTCATGGTAGATGGATTCGAGCCGGGCAGCCTTTTTATGTTTGTATTTATGGGCTTTTTGCTGGGGTCGTACTTCCTTTGGCATAAAAAATTAGCCTCCAGCTAAGCTGAGGGCAGGCCCATTGGAGACCTGCCCCCAACAAAACTTCCACTGAAATCATCCCCCATTTCGGGCGGGCTGATCTTATACATGCAGCCCGCCCGACACCTCTATACGCTGGCCATTGACCCAACGGGCGTCGTCGGTGCAAAGGAAGGCTACCACGCCGCCAATATCGTCGGCATTGCCCACCCGGCCCAAGGCGGCCATACCCGAGAGCACGGCTTTCAGTTGCGGGTTGTTGCGGATGGCTGCGTCATTGAAGTCGGTTTCGATGGGGCCGGGCGCAACTACATTGGCGCGGATGCCGCGGCTTCCGTATTCCTTGGCGATGTAGCGGGTAAGCACCTCCACCGCTCCCTTCATCGAAGCGTACAAGGAATAGCCCGGATGGCTAAACCGGGATGTTCCCGATGAGATGTTAATAATGCCGCCTCCATCGTTCAGCAACGGCAGCAGTTTTTGCGTGAGGAAATAAACGCCCTTAAAATGCACGTTTAGAAACTCATCAAATTGTGCCTCCGTGGCTTGCGCCATAGGTATGGTAGCGCCCATACCGGCATTATTTACTAAAAAGTCGGGCTTTCGGCCTTCAAAACCTTGGGCCAGGGTGTCGCTGAGGTTAGCTATAAAAGTGTCGATGCCCCCCAATTCCAGCAAATCAAGCGGCAGCGCCGCCGCCTTTTGGCCCATAGCCACAAGGGTTTCCACTACTTCCTGCGCCGCTTCGGGTTGGCTCCGGTAAGTAAGAACGACATCCAGCCCCTTGGCCGCGGCCGCAATGGCCATGTCTTTTCCAAGTCCCCGGCTGCCGCCGGTGATGATTACAATCTTGTTCATTATGGTAAATTGATGGATTTAATACAATTCAGACCAGCGCTGTATGGCGATTTTGAATCAGCAGTTGCTTGGGCGTAATGCCGTATTTTTTGCTGAACTCCTTGATAAAGTGCGGAATATTGGTGTAACCCGATTCCCAGGCCACGTCGGTGATGTTACCGGCCAGGGTTTTTTCCAACAGGCTGCGGGCCTTCTCTAAGCGGCGCTCAATGAGCCACTGTTTGGGGGAGGCGCCGTCAAATTTAGCCTTGAAATCGCGGGTGAAAGTCGAAGCCGAACGCCCCGTCAGGTAAGCATAGTCTTCTATGCTCAACGGCTTGTGGAAGTTGGCCAGCATAAACTCCCGCAAGCCTTTGCGCTCGCGGTTATTTAGGGTAGAAAGCATATTCGCAAAGGTATCTCCGCCTCCAAAAGTAGCGTGCACTAAATGCAACCACTCAAACAGCTTCATTCGGGTCAGTTGGCGATGTGCGGGCGTTTCCGAGCCATACAACCGCAATAAGGAATGGGCAAAATATTGTAGGTCAGCGTTTCCCGAAATAACCCCCAGCGCTACTCCCTTTTCCTTACCGCCTTCAAAGGCTATCGATTCCAAAAACTGTTGTATCAGCTCAGGCTCGAAAAAAAACATCATCGCTTCAAAGTGGCCCCCTTTAGGCACTATATCAGATACGGTATAAAGGCCCTTCGGCATCAGGGCTAAGTTGCCTGCGCGCACTTCTTCCAGCAAGCCTTCGTCGTTCTCTATGCGCAGAACGCCGTGCAATACCAGCGTCATGGCATGCGTAGAAGCATAACCTTCTTTGCCAAACACAGGAGTATCCATGCGCTTGTGAATGATACAACACAAACCATCTGCCATAACCTTCTTTATCAGGGAGTCTTCATAAAACTGCTGAGGGAGTATCCGTACCATATTGCCTTTGATTAACGGCTACAAAGTTGCGCCAAAGGGAAGGTACAAATTTATGGTAATACAAAAAAGTTGTGTTTTTCGGTCATAAAGTGGATGAAGCTATTTTTGGGGCCCCGCCGCATAGCATTTACCCTTATTATCACCTTGCGCGGCGCCGGGTGCTCCGCTATTATGGGCACGCCCCCTGCCGTCCTTTAGGGGCCGTCAGCGGCCATGCCCATACCGCTGCGCCCCCTGGTCCGACTAATGAAGCACTATACCTTCATATCGACAAGTTGACGTATATTTAGGGCACAAAAACCATTCGATAATAGCTACAATACGCATGGCCAACAACAAAATGCTCATCGAAGAACGCCAGCGCGATCTGGGGAAATTTATGGTAGGCAGGCTGCTGCCTTTCCGGCTAAAGCGCCAGGTAGGGCCTTTTGTATTCATCGATCACATGGGGCCGGCTCAGATAGGGCCAGGCCAATATTTCGACGTCGATCAGCACCCGCACATTGGGCTCTCTACCCTTACCTACCTGCTGGAGGGGCAAATTGAGCACCGCGACAGCACCGGGGCGGTGCAGATCATCTCGGCCGGAGACGTAGGCTTTATGAGCTCGGGGAGCGGGGTGTCGCATACCGAGCGCAGTCCGGCCCGGCAGCGCAACGGCTCGCTATACGGTATGCACGGCTATCAGGTATGGGTGGCCCTGCCCAAAGAACGCGAAG
>CAYOTJ010000573.1:2476-2725 GCA_964406855.1 uncultured Saprospiraceae bacterium | reverse complement strand
TGCGGGCATTGCTGCCGGCAGGGATGGGCTTGAGCACTGCATCGAAGTACTGTTGGAGCTGGCCTTCGGGCAGGTTGGGCACATCGGCGAGGGTGGAGGCATACGACTTAAACGACTCGAACACCCAAGGCAGGTGGTTGTAGGCCTCGTCTTTCCAGTCGACGAAGCGGAAATACTCGGCGGCAAAATACTCCAATTCACTTGGGTAGCGCCCCTGGCCGTTGTTGGGGAAGCTCAGGTAAGTGTTCA
>CAYOTJ010000573.1:0-2466 GCA_964406855.1 uncultured Saprospiraceae bacterium | reverse complement strand
GCGATGCGCCCCAGGAAGGGGTGGTGGCGGCGCAGCGAGTCGAGCAGATGCTGCCGCCCCTGATCGGCCTCGGCCATAGTCGCTACAGCCTGTTGCATCGCGGTGGGGTTGCCCATAGCCGAGCGGTAGCTCATGTTGGCGCGTTGGGCTAAGGTATTGAGGCGACCAAACTCCATCTTCAACTCGGCGTACTGCTGGTTGAGGGTAGAGTTGAAGACCGATATATTGCGGGGATTATTGCAGTCGCCCTGGAGGTTTACGCTTTCTTCCGAGCCCAGAATGACGGGCGTATGGTTGTTGGCGTCGGCGCCTACGTAATAAAAGCGGGGCTCGCCGGCCGGCACGGTAAAGCTATAGTGCCCCTGGCCGCCTCCAGCTACCTGTATCTCGCGAAAGGCGGCTCCATCGAAGGTATAAAGGCGCGGCTCGGTGGCGCAATGCTGCATTTGAAGGGTCACCTTCACGGTCTTCTGCGCCGCGAGGGCGATACTGCTGATGGCTAATGCCGTAACGGCTATCCAGCGGAGGGAATACATGCCCATATTGGTTGGTTGTGAAAGAAAAGCCAAAATTAAGTGATTTTTTTAGCCCTTGCAAATGGCCGTAATCGTCTGATCATTCGGCCCGTTGGTCGAAAGACAGCAGACCTACTTAGAACTGTGCAGCCTTTTATTAGGTTGAATGCCCGGATGTGCTTATTTTTGACAGACGCACGAATACCAGCGAAATTATGAACCAACAAAAGAGCTTTAGCTTCAATTCCGGCGGCAATCCCTTAGGTACCATTGTGGGCCTGGCATTGCTCATAGGCGTTCTTTACCTCCTTTTTAAGCTGGCGGCCTTCGCTTTCCGCATCTTGTGGTATGCGGCGCCTTTTTTGCTCATTGCCACCCTCATCATCAACCGCAAGGTGGTCATCGACTACATTCGACTCATCAGCGGCCTCTTTAAGCGCAACACCCTCTGGGGCGGCGCGGCAATCGCCTTTACCGTCATTGCCTTTCCGCTGGTATCGCTTTATCTCTTTGGCAAGGCCATGATGATCAAGCGCGCTCAGGAGGCCGGCGAATACGTCGACAACAACCCCGGCGCCGATACCGGCCGGAGCAGCTATCGCGAGAGCGACTTAGTTGACTACGAGGAGTTGGAGTCGCGCCCCCTCGATCTGCCTGCGCCCCAGCGGCCTACGCCGCCGCCCCCCGACGGCGGCAGCGATGGCAAGTACGACGACCTGTTCAAGTCTTAAGCTGCCGCCCCGCTGCCGGCCTTCATCGCATTGGCGGGCTTAGCCCTCATCTATGCCGTAGCTTTAGCCGTACTTTGGGCAGCTTGGCGCAGCTTGCCGCCGCCGTCGGCATTGCCCCCTCATGCGCCTGCGCCTTTTGTGAGTATACTGGTACCGGCCCGCAACGAAGCCCAGGCCATAGCCGCCTGCCTGCGCGCCCTGCTGAGCCAGCATTACCCGCCACACCGCATGGAGGTACTCGTCATCGACGACCACTCCACCGACGGCACCGCCGCCGTCGCCCTGGCCCTGGCCGATCCTCGCATTCGCGTGCTCTCGCTGGCCCGGCATCTGGCCCAGACGCCTGCTGCCGGCCCCCTGCGGGCCTTCAAAAAAGCCGCCCTCAACTTGGGCATAGCCGAAGCCCGGGGCGAGCTCATCGTCACTACCGATGCCGACTGTATAGCGCCGCCCCAGTGGTTAGTCTCCTTAGCAGGCGCCTACGCCCGGGGCGCCGAATTCATCTGTGCGCCCGTGCGCATCCACGGCCCCAATCGCTTCCTCACCGCTTTTCAGGCCCTCGACGTGGCCGGCGTCATGGTGCTCACGGGCGGGGCCGTAGCCCTTGGGCGCCCCCTGCTGGCCAATGGCGCCAACTTAGCCTTCACCCCCGCCCTCTTCCGGCGCGTGGACGGCTATGCCGGCCATGAGCACGAGCCCTCCGGCGACGACGTCCTCCTCCTTCAAAAAGTGACGGCGGCCCGTGCAGGCCGGGTGGTGTTTCTGCCGCAAGTCACTGCGGCGGTAGCTACGGCGCCGGCCCCCGGTTGGCCTCAATTTTGGCGGCAGCGCCTACGTTGGGCCGGCAAAACTTCCGCTTACAGCAACTGGCGCCTCACGGTTTTTCAGGGGGGCGCCTACCTACTTAGCTTAGCGCTGCTGTTGGGTTGGTTTTTTGCGCCCGGCGCCACCGCCTTCGCCTGGGCCGTCAAGCTCTCGGCCGACGGCCTCTACCTCCGCGCCGCCGCCCGCGCCCTCGGTAGCGCCCCCTACCTGCGCTGGTATCCATTAGCCGGCCCCCTGCACGTCGTCTACTTAGCCGCCATCGGCAGCGCCGCCCTGCTGGGCTTCAAAGCCTCCTGGAAAGGGCGTACTGCCGCCCCTTGATGATAAATCGATTTTGGGCGTGCCCCCGCCCGCGCTTGTGCCCACTCCGGCGCCCGGAGGGCGCAATGCCGATA
>CAYOTJ010000572.1:0-2726 GCA_964406855.1 uncultured Saprospiraceae bacterium | reverse complement strand
GCCAAAACCCTCGTAGTAGGAAGGGTATAAAAATACGTCGGCCTGCTGGTACAGGGCAGGAAAGTCTTCAAACTCCGGCTTGATGAAGTGCAGCAGTGGTAGAAGCCCATGCCTGCCTGCAAAGTCCACTACCTTTTTTTTATAAGCTTCGCCTTGACCCACTACCACCAATGGCAGCCGGTCGGCCTGGGGCAGCAGCGCCAGCGCCTCCACTACGCCCATCAGATTTTTGCGTTCAATGAGCGACCCTACAAATAAGAGGTAGTTTGACGGCAGCTTGTAGCGGGCTAATACCGCGTCTATCGTCTTTTGTGAGCGCTCTTGTATAAAGCGCTCGTGTACCGACTGGTAAATGACGGTAATCTTCTCAGGCGCAATGCCGTAAAAGTGGATGATATCGCGCTTGGTGGCCTCGCTGGTAGCCACAATGTGGTTGGCATGGCGGCAGGCATACCGAAACTTAAAATCGTAAATCTGCCGGTCGGCCCAGGCATACTGATTGGGGTAGTGGTAAAAGATGAGGTCGTGCATCGTCACCACCGATGGGATGCCCGTTTTGTGTATACCTACAGGTATCTCGTGGCTAAGGCCGTGGTACAACTGTATGCGGTGACGCCTGAGGTCGCGCTTCACCCCCGAGCTGCGCCAGAAAAACGACCGCCCCGAGGCGGGCTCCTGCACACTAAAGAGCGGGCTGTTGAGGAAAAACTGGGTCTCGTGATTGCGCGTTACGCTGGGGGTGTATAAAAAGTAGGCATTATCAGGGTGATAGGCAGCCAGATCGCGCAGCAGCGTCCGACTGTAATTGCCCAGCCCTGTAAAGTTATTGAACAGTCGTTTTGCGTCGTAACCTAATCGGTACATAGCGGCATAAATTTGTGGGTGTTAGGGCATGATGAGGCCTGCCCATCCCTCGGCCCTCAACTGCATGATATCCTCAATTTCTTCGGCCTCAATGGGTATGCGGGCGGCAAGGTCTACCGGGCCTTCATCGGTGATGAGAATATCGTTTTCCAATCGTATGCCTATGTTCTCTGCGGGCAGATAAATGCCGGGCTCACAGGTCAGCACCATGCCTGCCAGCAAGGGATCGTATCTATTGGCGGGGTCGTGTACATCCAATCCCAGATGGTGGCTCACCCCATGTAAAAAGAACTGTTTGTACAGCGGCGCCTCCGGGTTTTGGCGCTGAAGGTCGGAGGGGTGCAGCAGTCCCAGTTCCACCAATTCCTTCTCCGCAAAGCGGCCCACCTCCTTTTGCAACTCTTCTAAGGTTATACCCGGCGTCATGCCCGATCGGGCAAAGTAAAATATACTAAGTACCGACTCGTACACCTGTCGCTGCCGCGGACTAAACTGCCCGCTCACCGGTATTGTCCGCGTGATGTCGCTGGCGTAATTGGCATACTCGGCCCCTATGTCCAGCAGCAGCAAGTCGCCGTTCTGGCATTTTCGGTTGTTGCGCGTGTAGTGCAGGGTGCAGGTATGCGGGCCGCTGGCCACTATGGGCTCATAAGCATGACCCGTAGCGCGCTGCCGCAAAAACTCAGCGGTGATCTCTGCCTCCACCTCATATTCCTGCACGCCGGGCTCTACCATAGCCAGCACTTTTCTGAATGCTGCCCCGGTAATGTCTACCGCCTGCCGGATGAGGTCAACTTCCCAGGCCGATTTGATCATCATCAGCTTTTTCAGCAGCGGCGCCGCCCGATGGTATTTGTGCGCCGGGTAGCGCTCTTGCAGTTGCTTCAGCGCGCGCATATCCCGTGAGGGCACCTCAGTAAAAAATCGGTCGTGCTCGCCCAGATTTACATACACGCGCTTGGCCAGCAAAACCAGCTCGTGCATGATGCTGCCCATCTCGTCTATCCAGTGCACCCGCCGTATACCCGACAGATGGGCGGCCATTTCGCGCGTGAGCGTGGCGCCCTGCCAGCGCGCCGTAAACTCATCGGTGCGCTTGATAAACAAAACCTCTTCGTAGGTATCCTTCACACAACCCGGAAACAGCACCAACACGGTGTCTGGCTGGTCGATACCACATAGATAAAACAACCCGCTGTTTTGTCTAAACGGGAAATAGGTATCTCCGCTGCGCGGCATCAGATCGTTGGAATGAAAGATGGCTAAGCTGTCGGCAGCCATCTTCTTTGCGAATCGCTCCCGGTTGTACGCAAACAACTCGGGCGGCAACATATAATACTTCATCGCGTCGCATTTGGCGCCGCACCAGCGGCATCTTGTGGATATCAAGTATCGGCCAACAACAAAGCAGAGGCTTCTATAAGGGGCCTTCCCCGCAGAGCATCCAGCTCCATCGGCATCTTGCGCGGGGTCGCTACGCTGCGGGCCCGTCTCTGCGAGCCGGGTAAACCTCGCTAATCGCTCGGCCAGCGCCCTTTAGGGGGCGCTGTCTGGCGGCTTGATGCCGCCACCCCTCCGCATCGCTAAGCCGGCATCCCGCTCCGCCAAACGCCGCCGTCCCAAGCCCTAAAGCCCGCTACTGACTATGCCGTAAAGATGCGAAAAATATGAATTAGGAAGGGTGTTTTGCGGAAAGATGTTCGGAGCAATGCCGCGCCCAAGCCGCTGCGGAGCCGCGTGAGGGGGTGAAGCGGTATGCGTGAGGCACGAGCGCATAATAGCGGAACACCCGACCCCCGGCCCTTTAGGCAAACGATTTTTTGCCGGGGCAGACGCTAAAAGGGGCCGGGGGGCACGCCCTC
>CAYOTJ010000571.1:1367-2730 GCA_964406855.1 uncultured Saprospiraceae bacterium | reverse complement strand
GACGCTTTCGACTCCGACTTTTGCAAGGGCGAGGTCATTCGCTGCCGCTTCCAAAACACCGTCAACGACGGCCTCGACCTCTCAGGCAGCGTAGTAACGGTAAAAGACAGCCACTTCGACCACTGCGGCGACAAAGGCATCAGCGTAGGCGAAGACAGCGATGTGAGCGCCATCAACGCCCATATCGTCGACAGCAACATCGGCATGGCCGCCAAGGATTTATCATCGCTCTACGGCCGAAACATACGCCTCACGCGCTGCGCCCAAGGCTTTGTGGCTTACCAGAAAAAGCCCGAGTTCGGGCCGGCGCATATCGTCATTGAAAACTATCAGGCCGAGGGGCTCAAGCGATTGCACGCCATCGCGCCCGGCAATAGCCTCCAACTCGTCGACCAACTCATCCGGGGCGGCGAGCGCGAATAAAATTAAGGCCCCCGCAGGGATGCACAAACAAGGGGAATTCCCTAATTTTGCCCCGCTTTTGACCAGACCAAAATAAAATGTCATTATGGGTCGCGCATTTGAATACCGGAAAGAACGCAAATTCAAGCGTTGGGCCAGCATGGCCAAGACGTTCACCAAGATTGGCCGCGAAATCGCCATCGCCATCCGCGACGGCGGCGCCGACCCGGAGTACAACTCCCGCCTCCGCTTGGCCATGCAGAACGCCAAGATGGCCAACATGCCCAAGGTGAACGTTGAAAACGCCATCAAACGGGCCGCATCCAAAGATGCCGAAAACTTCGATGAAGTAGTATACGAGGGCTATGCCCCCCACGGCGTAGCCGTCATCGTAGAAACGGCCACCAACAACACCAACCGCACCGTGGCCAACATCCGCCACGCTTTCTCTAAAAATGGCGGTTCTATGGGCGTGTCGGGTTCCGTAGATTTTATGTTCACCCGCAAAGGGCAGTTTAAAATAAAATCGGAAGGCCTCGACCACGAAGAGCTCGAACTCGAACTCATCGACTTTGGCCTCGACGAGCTGCAAGTGGAAGACGACGAGCACCTCATGCTCTTCAGCTCCTTTGAAGACTACGGCAAGCTGCAAAAAGCCCTCGAAGACCGCAAAATTGAGGTGCAGGCCGCCGAACTCGTGCGCCTGCCCAACCACACCAAGGAGATCACCGACGAACAGGCCGAAGACGTCATCAAGCTCATCGACAAGTTGGAGGAAGACGAAGATGTGATCAACGTTTTCCACAACATGGCCGAATAAGCCCGCCCGACCTCGCGCCATGATTAACTCCTCCGCTCAGGCTGCCGAAGCCCTCGAAATACGGGCCGGCGGGCCGCCCCAATGGCTCGTAAAAGCTTGCGGCCGCGCTAATGTCATCGGCGAACATACCGACTATAACGA
>CAYOTJ010000571.1:0-1357 GCA_964406855.1 uncultured Saprospiraceae bacterium | reverse complement strand
GATCGCTTCTTATTCTTTGCCGCCCGCCCCAATGGGCTGCCCACGCTCCGCCTTTGGTCGCTCGACCTGGGCGAGCAGGTCGAAGTATCCTTAGCCGAGCCCCTGAACAGGCAATCCCGCAACTGGGTCAACTATTGCCTTGGCATCGCTCAGCAGTTTCAACAACTCGGCCATGAGCTGCCCGGCCTCGACATTGCCTTTGGCGGCAACCTGCCCATCGGCGCAGGCGTCAGCTCCTCCGCAGCCTTGGAAACGGGCTTGGCCACCCTCTGGAACGAAGTATTGGGCGCAGGCCTCAGCGGGCCCGACCTCGCCCGGCTGGCTCAGCGCTCCTCGCATCAGCTTGTGGGTATCCCCTGCGGCATCATGGACCAGTTCGCCAGCCTCATGGGCCGGCAAAACCAACTGATCCTGCTCGACTGCCGGTCTTTGGATTACCAGTACATCCCCGCCGATACCGGCGCCTACGCCTGGGTGCTGCTCAACAGCAAGGTTCACCACGCCTTGGCCGATTCGGCCTACCCGCTCAGGGTACAGGAATGCCGCACGGGCGTAGCCGCCCTCCAACGGCGCTTCCCGGAGGTGTCCTCCCTTCGCGACGCCGCTCCCGAACAGTTAGAAGCCTGCCGCCCCGAGCTCGACCCCACGGTCTTCCGCCGCTGCGCCTACGTCATCGGCGAGATCGGGCGTACCCATCAGGCCGCCGCCTGCCTGCGCGGCGGCGAGCTGGAGCGCCTCGGCCAATTGCTCTTCGCCACCCACGAAGGCCTCAGCCGCGACTATGAGGTGAGCTGCCCCGAGCTCGACTTCCTCGTCAACTACGCAGCCGGCTACCCCGGCGTACTCGGCAGCCGCCTCATGGGCGGCGGCTTCGGGGGCTGTACCATCAACCTCGTCGATCGCAACCTGGCCGGAGACTTCGCCGCCGACGCCCTCGAAACCTATCGCACAACCCTTGGCATCGAAGGCGAAAACCTCCTCTTCTCCTTCTCCGACGGCACCCGACTCCTGCCCGTTTAGGTTGCCTTGATTTGGGCGTGCCCCCTCCTTAAGGTCGGGGTCGGCCCCTTCCTGGCTCGCCTGTCGGCTCGGTGCTGCGCACGGCCCGCCTTGAGGGCGGCCCCCCTACAGGCGCCTCACGCGGGCGAAACGCTCCGGGTTGGCCCCTCGCCCTTGCGCATTTTCCGCCAACCATATTATCTTGCAGCCTCAGATCAACCCCAACCGCTATGTCGTCATCGCCATTATTATTGTCCAACCCCAAACTCCTCTCTGCCTCAGCTTACCTCAACGGACAGTGGCAGCCGGCCATCAGCGGCCGCGTTTATCCCGTCGTCAACCCGGCCACCGGCGAAAC
>CAYOTJ010000570.1:0-2738 GCA_964406855.1 uncultured Saprospiraceae bacterium | reverse complement strand
CTGCCAGCCAATATCTCATTTTCATAGCTTTGGTTTTTTCCGGGCAAAGATGCGTATTCTTTTGCGGATTGCCGGGGCGTATGCCTATCTTTGTGCTGTCATCAATCCGACCTAACGTATGCCCCGTGTTCTCATTACCGGCGCCGCCGGTTTCTTAGGTTCTCATCTCAGCGACCGATTCATCCGGGAAGGTTATCAGGTAGTGGGTATGGATAACCTCCTGACAGGTAACTTGGCCAATATCGAACATTTGTTTCCCCTGCCGGAGTTTGAGTACTACCACCATGATGTTAGCAAATTTGTACATGTGCCTGGTCCACTCGATTACATCCTGCACTTTGCCAGCCCGGCCAGCCCCATCGACTACCTCAAGATGCCCATACAAACCCTTAAGGTGGGCGCCTTAGGCACGCACAATCTGCTCGGGCTTGCCAAAGAGAAAAAAGCCCGGATTCTGGTGGCTTCTACTTCAGAAGTATATGGCGACCCCCTCGAACATCCTCAGCGCGAGGAATACTGGGGGAATGTCAATCCGGTTGGTCCACGCGGGGTTTACGACGAAGCCAAACGGTTTCTGGAAGCCATTACTATGGCTTACCACACCTTCCACCAGGTAGAAACCCGCATAGTCCGCATTTTTAATACCTATGGCCCTCGTATGCGCACCGAAGACGGTCGCGTGTTACCGGCCTTTTTTTCACAGGCCATCCGGGGCGAGGGCCTTACTGTCTTTGGCGACGGCTCTCAAACCCGTTCGTTCTGCTATGTTGACGATCTGGTGGAAGGTATCTATCGGCTTCTGCTTAGCGACTACCATCTGCCTGTCAACATTGGCAACCCCGCTGAAATTACCATCCTGGAGTTTGCCGATGAGATCATTCGGCTGGTTGGCAACCCCAAAGCGCACATTATATACAAAGACCTCCCTGTTGACGACCCTAAAATTCGCCAACCGGACATTTCCAAGGCTCGCGCCATTTTGGGCTGGGAACCCTCTGTAGACCGCGCCAAAGGGCTGGCCCTAACTATGGAATATTTCAAACAGGTTGTAGAGCCTGCCTAACCTCAATCTAAACCAATGGCTACATTTTCTCATCATGTGCTCATTACGGGCGGCGCAGGGTTTATAGGTTCTCATCTCATCCGCCGCATGGTAGCCCAATACCCGCACTATTGCATCGTCAATGCCGATGCCCTTACCTATGCCGGCAACCTCGAAAATCTCCGGGATGTGGAGACGGCTCCAAACTACGCATTTAGAAAAACCGACATCACGCAATACGAAGCCATTACAGCGCTTTTTGAAGAGTTTCCTTTTGATGGCGTCATCCACCTGGCCGCAGAAAGCCACGTCGACCGATCCATTGAAAATCCCATGTCTTTTATTACTACCAACATCATTGGCACGGTCAATCTGCTAAATGCCGCCCGCCACTACTGGCAGGGCCGGCACAGCGGCAAACGATTCTACCACATCTCGACCGACGAAGTTTTTGGATCCCTGGGAGATACCGGTTTTTTCACCGAAACCTCCCCTTACGATCCACGCTCGCCTTACTCGGCCTCAAAAGCCAGTTCCGACCACTTTGTAAGAGCCTGGGGGCATACCTACCACCTGCCGGTAGTGGTGTCCAATTGCTCCAACAACTACGGCCCTTACCAGTTTCCAGAGAAACTGATTCCGCTCATCATCAACAACATTCGCCACAACCGCCCCCTGCCCGTTTATGGCGACGGCGCCAATGTACGCGACTGGCTTTGGGTAGGCGACCACGCTTCGGCCATCGACCTCATTTATCATCAGGGCCGAATAGGCGAAACCTATAATATCGGCGGCCATAACGAACGGCGCAACATCGACCTCGTAACCTACCTTTGCGATGTAGTCGATGAAATGCTGGGCCGCCCCGCAGGCCAATCCCGATCGCTGATCAACTTCGTCAAAGACCGGCCGGGCCACGACCACCGCTACGCGATCGATCCCGCCAAATTAGTCAACGAATTAGGCTGGAAACCTGAGTTCACCGTAGAGGAGGGCCTGCGCCATACCGCCGAATGGTACTTAGCCAACACGGCCTGGCTCGAAAGCGTAACCTCCGGCCACTACCGCGAATATTACGATCGGCAATACCTGTCACGTTAGCGCATACCCTTATCTAATTGATGACATTGTGTCATCGACTTCCGGTCATTTTGTCTTTTGTCAGTAGCATCAAGAGACAGTAAGCTGTTTTTGCTCAGCTGGCACGCTGCTTGTACAGGGGGTTAGTGAGCATCTCGATTTTTTCAAACCGAACATTAAAGCTAAAACCATAATCTGATATGGGTAAGATAATTGGTATTGACCTGGGTACGACCAACTCCTGCGTAGCAGTAATGGAAGGCAACGAACCCGTTGTAATTGCCAACGACGAAGGGCGCCGCACTACGCCTTCCGTAGTGGCTTTTATGGATAATGGCGAGCGAAAAATTGGCGACCCTGCCAAACGTCAGGCCATTACCAACCCCACGCGCACCATTGCATCCATCAAGCGCTTCATGGGCCGCCGGTATAGCGAATCCGAGCCCGAGTCGGGACGTATGGCTTATAAGTTAGCCAAAGGCGAGAACGACACCGTGCGTGTAGACGTCGATGGAAGAATGTACACCCCGCAGGAAATCTCTGCGATGGTGTTGCAAAAAATGAAAAAAGTAGCCGAAGATTTTCTGGGGCATGAAGTAACAGAAGCTGTTGTAAC
>CAYOTJ010000569.1:898-2741 GCA_964406855.1 uncultured Saprospiraceae bacterium | reverse complement strand
GTATCGAGCCGCCCCTGGGTTTCTACCAAGGCCAATCCGTCAAAAAAAGTGCGGGAACCCCGGTCTCTTTTGCGCTTTTTGCGGTTGGCGCGCTTCCAGCGCTCCTCATCGGTGAGGGGCTCGTCTATGGTCATATCCACCCGATGCACGATGCCGTCGGGGTCGCGGCACTCCCCTACCCATCGCCCTACCAACAGCGGCTGATCGGAGCTATAAGCCCAGGGGCGCCGCTTAGCGTCGAGCTGCTGATCGAGATAATAACAGCCGTATCGGCTGCCCACTGCCAGCAGTACCACCGCCGCGATGAACCATTTTAGTTTAGTAGCGTAGCTCATCGTACGGTATAGGTTTCTCTACTTTTCTCTTTCCACAGCAGCCGCTTTACAGACAGGCCGAAAACAATACCCACGGCAGAGAGGGCATATTCTGCAAAACCCAGTCCGGTGGCTAAAAACAAGTTAATAACCAGAAATACAGCCAATGCTTTGCCCAACCAGTGGCCTACGCTTGGTAAAAGAATGAGGAAAAGGCCGCCGCCACCAATAAACGAGGTGTTATCCGATGCTTTAGCCGAATCAGGAAAGAAGTATAGCCATGCCAACGATCCGAGCAGTGCTATGAAACCTATGATTCGCAGTAATTTAGCGAAGGTTGTCTTCTCATATTCCACCGAAGTATGGGTATAGGGCCTCGAAGGCGCATTGGCCGCTTTATGCGCCCTTTCTGCGCGCTCTTTGCGTTCCTGCTCCAGTTCGTAGTGCTTCATGTACTCATCCCGCTTAGCTTGCATGCGGTCGTAATTGCTATCGTCGCTCATTGGAGATGTGTTGGGTGATAAAACGACAGCAATATAAGCCTTTTGATTTATAGTTCTCTAACGATTCATAAATCTTGGCTTAGAGAACTACAATATAGAGCCCATTGCTCAAAAACACCTCTTTCTTAATAAATTGTGAACGCCCCGTTTACATTTGGATTTCCTCACACAAAGCTCTAATTTTACTTACGAATTAAATAATACCATTATGCGACTACGATTCATCGCAGCCAGTTTGCTGCTGCTCTTTGCCCGCGGCTGCGACTTTTACTCCACCAGTCTGTGGTTTTTTCAGGAAAATGGAATGGCAGGTGAAACCAACCCACTTACACGTTTTTTTGGCGTAGGCTGGAATGGGCTCCTCCTCACTAACGCCATCATCATAGGCTGGGTACTTTATAAAGCCTACCAATACCGCTTCCGCTACCATCCTGAAAAAATATCGCTGCCGGCAACACCCAAGAATGCGCGGGAATACGCCTCCTTGTTGCATTATGGCACGCCCAATGAATTTACAAAAATGTTATACAAGACATCTCGCAACAAAGCCATTTTCTACCAACAGATGGGACAAACCTTGATTCCTGTCATTATTTTTAGCAGTTTTCTAGCCACTGTACATAACCTCTCCCAATTTTATGATCTGGCTTACTATGACGTTTTTCGCAGTTGGGTCGGCAGGCCGCTCTACGTCATCTATGGCCTTATGGGCGCTTCGATCTACCTTAGCTTTCGACACACCATTGGCGCCGAGTTCGCAGCCTATCAAAAATCGCATCGCGCCCTCAGTTAAGCAATTGTTAAAGCCCCGCTGGCGCTAAGTTCTACCTAGTACCCCTATCTGGCGGGTTCTACCCGCATATCGCTGTCATTTTATCAGCCGGATAATACCCCGTGGCATGAGCTCACCTCAAGATACGCCCCCTGCGGCGGTAGCCCCAAATCAAAAAAACTATTGCTCACGGCGGAACCCTATGGACGGTCGCTTGACCTGAATGCTTTCGCTTTCGGCGCCCAGCGAGAGGA
>CAYOTJ010000569.1:533-888 GCA_964406855.1 uncultured Saprospiraceae bacterium | reverse complement strand
GCCTGTTCGCGTTCTTCCGGCGACATGCCTGCGCGGCGCAGGTAGAATTTTTTGACGAGGTCTAGCATGAGTGAGCGAACGGTGCGGGCATTGCCGAAGTACTTGTCGCGGGTGTCGAAGAGGTATTGAAAGTGGCTGCGGAGGTATTGGGCGGCCTCTTCGTTGGGGCTGAGGTTTTCGGCTTGCAGAATATCGACGGCGATGGTATAGAGCTCATCGGGGGTGTAGTCGTCGAAGCGCAGGATTTTGTCGAAACGAGAACTGAGGCCGGGATTGGCTTTGAGAAAGGCCTCCATGTTTTCGGGGTATCCGGCGACAAAGACGAAAAACTTACCCCGCTTGTCTTCGATGCGCT
>CAYOTJ010000569.1:0-523 GCA_964406855.1 uncultured Saprospiraceae bacterium | reverse complement strand
CTTGAGGAGGGTCTGGATGGCTTCGGCCCCGTATTCATCAGTTCCGCCCTGTTGGCGCTGGGTAAGGGCGTAGGCTTCATCGATGAAGAGCACGCCGCCGAGGCTTTCGTCGACGCGCTCGGCGGTTTTCAGGGCTGTGCCGCCGATGTGGCCGGCCACGAGGCCCTGGCGGTCGGTTTCTACGAGGTGTCCTCGTTCGAGGATGCCAAGGGCTTTGTATATTTTGGCCAGGATGCGGGCTACGGTCGTTTTGCCGGTGCCCGGATTGCCGATAAGCACGGTATGAAGGAAGAAAGCGTTGAGTACGTCTCGATTACTCTCGCGATAGTAGCGAACGAGGCGCACCATTTCCTCTATCTGAGCTTTTACGCGATGGATGCTGATGAGGCCGTGGAGTTCGCGCATCGCTTCGGCTAATAGCGATTCGTCGACGGGTATGGCGGGTAGCGTGGGCTTGTTGTCGATGCGCAGGGGTTCGATGTCTTCAGCCAGCAGGCGGGCGAGGGCGTCGCGGTCGGAGGGG
>CAYOTJ010000568.1:0-2747 GCA_964406855.1 uncultured Saprospiraceae bacterium | reverse complement strand
CCCATAATAGCGGACAGCGCGACCCCGGCCCCTGCTTAGTGGAGCCCGGCGTTCAGTATGGGCATACGGCTAAAAGGAGGGGCCGGGGGCACGCCCCAATTTTTCCCCTTTCCTCTTTGTTGGGGTTTGTTGCCCCCTATGCCGTTAATTCGTTGGCATAGTGCTGCTCCACTACTTCGCGCAGGCGGCGGCGTGCGCGGCAGAGCCGGCTTTTGATGTCGGTGACCGACCAACTGGTGGCTTCATGTATCTCTTCAATGGATTGCTCGCGCAGGTAGAAGAGATCGATGACAATTTGGTCTTTGTCGGATA
This sequence comes from uncultured Saprospiraceae bacterium, assembly GCA_964406855.1. Classification (GTDB taxonomy): domain Bacteria; phylum Bacteroidota; class Bacteroidia; order Chitinophagales; family Saprospiraceae; genus JAUMBM01. The sequence continues at coordinate 2,435 of CAYOTJ010000568.1, read as the reverse complement.
AGTGGGTGATGGCGCGCTCGATCCAATAGCGGGTTTCGGAGCGCTGAAGGGGCGCCTGAGTCTCGTCGCCGGCGGTGATGCCGGTGGCTGCGGGCGGGGCGTCTTCAAGAGCTACGGCGCGCTGGCCATACTGAGATATACTCTGGCGCAGTCGGTTGAGGGCCGTAGTGACGGCTACGCGGCTGAGCCAGGCGCTGAGTTTGCATTCGTTGCGGAAGCCGGCCAGCGCCGAGAAAGCCCGCAGGAAGGTGTCCTGAGTAGCCTCTTCAATATCTTCTTCGCGTTGAAGGTAACGCGCCAGTATAGACCGCACTAATCGGTTGTAGCGCTCTATGAGTTGGCGTTGTGCCCGGCGCTGAACCTGAGGATGGCCCCGGAGCACCTGCGCGATAAGTTCCTGCTCGCTGAGCAACGGCAAGCGTGCAGCGGCAGTAATGGATACACTGTTTTTCATGTCGGGTGATTATAAGACTTGTTACAACAGGAGACTGCCTGGCTCGAAAATGGTCTTTTTTTCCTGTTTTTGGTTTATTTTTTCGTCCGTAATGCTACTACGCACGCCAAACTAGCCTCAGGTAGGAAAAAATCCCTTGTTTTTGATCTCAAGCGCTACTGTTGTAACAATTCTATACGCTGACAAAAATGCTTTCTGCCGGCGGTATTGTCTATTTTCTACGACAAAAATAGGGCAATACCAGACCAAAGTCAACCTGTATTACCTGAAATGCCTGAAAGCTGCGATGAAGGGTAGCTGGCAGGGAATGAAATGCCATTGACAAGATCGCAAAAAGAAAGCGGATTATAGCGCCGTAAATGTGATTCATTCAAAGAATGAAGGCGAATATTGATTTGTGTATAAATTTTTAAAAAAACTTTGAAAAAATTTTAAAAACAGCGCCAGGTTGTTGTATCTTTGTCATGTCGAAGGGCAGAAAATTAGTGAGATCACAAAAGTGTGGTTTCGGAAAAGCCTAATCGATGTAAACTTTGTGAGGTGTTGAAACTGGCAGCCATGCCCTCTTGTCTCGGGGGTGGGGGTTACAAAACAAACACGGCATAATGCCGCGCGCAAGCGCGACTAGGGTTGACCACTAGATTTTGTGCCGGTGCTAATTGCCCCGTGGAGGTTCGAATCCTTCCCTCACAGCTCTTTTTTATGAGATTTCACTACAAAACGGAAAACCTCCCGCGGCTGTGGCCGTTGGGAGGTTTTTCGTTTTGTTTCCGGGGCTACTACATTTTTGCCCTGGCTAAGTCCAGAATTTCGGCTTCGGCAGCATCGGCCTGCGCGATAAGGGCTTGCCCCCGGGCCAGCAGGTCGTCTGCAAAGGTTTTATCATCGAGGCTGCCCGTATTGACGAGCACATTGAGGAAGGCCCCGTGGGCGGCAGCCCGTGCGCAGAGGGCGCCAACGGCGGCGTCGGAGACGGAGGCCTTTAAGCCTTCTTGTACCATAGCCCGGCAGATGGGGAATATTTCGAGCGCCAATTCCAGGGTGCGGAAAGGCGTAGCCGTAGCGCCCTTAGTGGCGAGCTGAATAGCGGCTTTGCGAGCGGTTTTTTCTGCTTCTGTTTCCTTGGGCAGCCGGAAAGCCTCCATGACGCGCTCGAAGGCCTGGGTATCGTCGTCGACGAGGCGCAGCAGTTCGTCTTTGAGGCGCTGCCCGCGTTCGGCCCATTGGCTGAAGGCCTCCCAGCGATCGTCCCAGCCCCGCTTATGGCTGCTGAGGTTGGCCACCATAGCGCCAAGGCTGGCGCCTAAGGCGCCTACGTAAGCGCTGATGGAGCCGCCGCCGGGGGCGGGGCTTTCGGAGGCGGTTTCGTTGGCAAAGCGGCGCAGGTCCATGGCTGCAAGAGGGCGCGCCTCGGCGGCCCGCAGTCGGTATTCGACGATCTTTTGGGCGGGGTCGAAGGGCCCAAGTTCGTCGAGGCCCATCGACTTGACGGCAATTTTGATGATCTCTTCTTCGCTGACACCTAAGGAGCGCTGCTGCTGCGCCAAGTAATAACGACCTGCATCGAGCATAACCGACAGGGGTACCAAGCCTACCAATTCGGAGCCCGTGACGCGCATCCCGCGCGCATCGGCGCTTTGGCGGCAGGCCTCGTAGGCCTCATGAAGGGCGGTGGCCTGGATGTCGGTTATGTTCATGCTCACCTGGGCTACGCCGTATTCGGGTATATACCAGCCAATGGCTTTTACGCCTTTGCACATACCGGTGCTGCGCATGGGCTCGCCGTTGGCATCGGTGATGACTTTGCCGGTAACGGGGTCGCCTTCGCGCAGGATACGGCCTTTTTCGCGCACGTCGAATGCGACGGAGTTGGCGCGGCGCTCGGAAGTGGTATTGAGGTTGACGTTGTAGGCCACCAAAAAGTCGCGCGCGCCAATGACGGTGGCCCCGGCCTTGGCATGGAAGGCGGCGGGGCCATAGT
>CAYOTJ010000567.1:0-2764 GCA_964406855.1 uncultured Saprospiraceae bacterium | reverse complement strand
GCCCCCGAGGTATACCCCCGCGCCATAGCCTCCTGGTACGACAACCGCATTTTTTTTGCGGCTCAGGGCATTTCCTACTACACCCCCGCCACTACCCAAAGCCGGTATTTAGGCGATCTGCCTTTGTTTTTTCAGCCGGAGGGGCCTATGACGCTGCGGGAGGGCAGCTTTTACTACCCCAACCTGGGGCGGCAGTTGGTGCAATTGCGGATGGTGGGCGATACTTTTTATCACCGGCTGCTGCCGGCCGTACTGCCCGACTATGCACTGCGCAGGTATCCTCACCATTCCGCACCGCTGCGACAGCCTGGTTACCTACATCATTCATGGCAGCTCGGTTTGGGGTAGTCGGCTGTTTGTACTCGACCTGGCTACCGGTACCCTGACGCCCCGCTGCCCCGATTTCACCTACAAAATTATGACGGCGGCCCACCGGGGCGAAAATGTGACGCCGCCGGGCTGCGAGCCGGAGTTTCGCCTCGACGCCTTAGCTGCTTCGGCGCCCGACCGCTACGATACCATCTGCCGGGGGCCGCACTTTCTCTTTGACGAGCGCAGCGTGCTGGGCGCTTCGGCGGCTATTGATTCTATTGTGCTGGAGCTTTTGGATACCCCCGACGGGCCTCAGGAAAGCTTAGAAGTCCCCGACCTGAGCGCGCTGCAAATATCGCCGGCGGGCTCGGGCGGCAGTCTGCTCCGGCTGCGCTGCGCGGGCTTTCCGGATACCGAGGCTTTCCGGCAGGCGCTCCGGCAGGCGCAGTACCGCCATACATCGGCCGCTCCTACCGAAGGGCTCAGGCGCATTCGGTTTACCCTTTATTATCCGCATCTGCCGGCGCAGACGGCTACGTATTACCTTAGCTTATCCAATGAGGCCCTGCGCGCCAATGCCGCGCTTACGCCGCCGCGCTGCTATGGCGGTCAGGATGGGGCCATCAGCCTGCATCCTTCGGGGGGCAGCCCTGCGTATGGCGTCAGTTGGGCCGACGGGGCCGTCGGGCCCGAGCGCGCGCAGCTCGCCGCAGGCGCCTACGCCCTCACCCTCACCGACGCCAACGGCTGCCGGCGCGAGCTGCAACTGCTGCTCGAGCAGCCCGATACGCTGCTGGCAGCGCTCGAAGCTTTGTCGGATACGCTCTGCGCCCCTACGGGCCGGCTTACGGCCGTCGGCTTCGGGGGCGTGCCGCCTTATACCTATGCCTGGAGCCACGGACCTACCGATAACCCCGCTACCGGGCTGGGGGCGGGCCAGTATGCCCTCACGATATACGATGCCGGCCTGTGCGAGGCTACGGCCCAGTATACCCTTTACGCCCGCGATACCCTGCGACAGTCGGTAAGCTTTACAGGCTGCCAGGGCGACGCCTATACCGACGCCGGCTGGTTCCTCACCCGCGACACCAGCTTTGCGCAATACTACCAGACGGCTGCCGGCTGCGACTCGGTGTTTTCGCTCCGGCTTTCTTTTGCCGATACCTTCAACCTCACGGAGGTAATAGCCCTTTGCCAGGGGCAGTCGGTGGAAATTGGCGGGGCGTGGTTTGCCCGGGATACGGTCGTGCGCTTGTCATTATTATCGGCCCAGGGCTGCGATTCGCTGCGCGCCTTTGTGGTGGAAGTGGCGGAAAACGAGTCGATGCAAACGGCCTACTTCTGCCCGGGCCAAACATACGAATGGAACGGCCGCAGCCTGAGCGAAGCCGGTATGTATCGGGACACCTTTGCAGTGGGCGGAGGCTGCGACAGCGTAGCCGTATTGGAACTGATGCAAAGAGCGGCCCCAACAGCGGCCATTGCCCAGGAGGGGAGTTTGTGCGCCCAGGGCGGCGTGCAACTGAGCGCCGCAGCGGCAGGCGCGGTTCAATACCTTTGGAGTACCGGCGATACAACCCCTTCGATTGGGGTAACCGCCCCCGGCGATTACGCCCTGACGACAACGGATGTATACGGCTGTAGCGCCGGGGCGGCGACTGTGGTAGCCGCCGGCGGATTTACGCCCTACATTCGGCTGTTGGCGCCCGGCTGCGCCGGGCAGTTGGCTTCGGTAGTAGTCGATTCGGTCGTGGGGGATTACCCGCCCTATGTCTTGTCTTTAGGCGGCCGCTCGCAGCCCGTGCCCGGCCGCATCGACAACCTGCCCCCAGACGTATACGAGGCAACCCTGAGCGATGCGGCAGGTTGCGCCTTGTCGTTCAGTTGGGATTTATCGCTGCAATCGCCGGGAACGCTTTACCTGCCGCCGCGGCTTGAGTTGTATTGGGGCGATACGTTGCTCTTGGAGCCGCAAGCTAATTTTGTGCCTGCACAGGCCAATTGGACGCCCCCTCAGGGGCTTGCCCAACCCAATGCTATGGTTACAAGAGCCTATCCGACAACATCGGAGCGTTACCGCTTGCGGCTGCTCGATGCTTCGGGCTGTGTGTATGAGGCGCAGGTGGTTATTGAAGTGAGGCGGCCGTCGCCTTATTATGCGCCTACGGCTTTTTCGCCCAACGACGACGGCGCCAACGATACTTTTGAACTCTTTCCGGGTACGGGGGTGGAAATACTGCACTTCAGCGTCTACAATCGGTGGGGCGCCCGCTTAGCCAATCGGAACGGAGCGCCGCTGAGCGCCGCCGAGCTGAGGTGGGGCGGCGATGATCAGCCTTCGGGCATCTATGTATACCGGTTGCGATATCGGTCGGCGGATGGCGATGAAAGGGAGGCGACAGGGGAAGTACTGCTGGTGCGATGATGAGCGGGTTTACCGTCCCCAAGTAAC
>CAYOTJ010000566.1:2071-2764 GCA_964406855.1 uncultured Saprospiraceae bacterium | reverse complement strand
TAGTGTGCCTTTAGGCCACCCGCCCGCCCAAGGTCAGGTCGGGTAAACTAGACTGAAGTATTTGCCGGGTAGGGACGCGATGCATCGCGTCCCTACTCCGGCTGGTGGGTGTTAAAAAGGGTCTTTTGGCATTAACAGGCAGACTAAGTCTGCGGAAGAGGATACACTTCTCATCAAAGGATAACCTCCTGCCAGCGCACATCCGGAAAAGGCAAAAAGGGTGCAAAAAAACGTCCATGTCTGCTGTATAAGCCTTTTATCAACAAGGATTTGGAATTGTAGTAGGCCCTGCTTTGAGTCGGCGGCGGCGTTTGCCAGCGGATATCGGCTTTGAGGCGGGCTGCGCCAACGGGCTGGTTTTGATCATCTAAGGCGATCCAAAGGGTGTCGGGATCTAAGAGCAACCAGCCCTTGCGGGTATACAATTCTGAGAGGGCATGGCTTTGCGCCCTTTTCGACAATAACAAACTGGCTTTTGAACGGGTGTCGGGCGATACAAAAGCGCTTATGTGTCGGTTGGGGATATGCAGGAAAACAGCTATCTTTTCTATCAGGTAGCTTCTGTCGAAGCATAAACCCGACTGGTGCTCGTACATTTGTCGAGGAGCGCGGCTTTTACCTTCGGGTATACCGCGCCCCGGCGGGTTATGGCTTAAAACAGTGCGCTGAATACCCTTGTATGATTTTTAATTG
>CAYOTJ010000566.1:0-2061 GCA_964406855.1 uncultured Saprospiraceae bacterium | reverse complement strand
CAGATAGTTGCTGCGCTTCAATGGGCATCAGGGCTAAGTAGCGACTCAGGTAGAGTCGATCTTCCCGGGTTAGCGCTTTAGGCACATTGTTCCAGGCTAAAAACAAGGCGATTAGCGCTATGGCAGCAAGGCTTTTAATCATAAAAGCGACTGCAATACTCGTACCAGGCCGGCTTTTCGCATATCGGCCGGCCCTGATCGATGAGTTGGCTGCGCAGGGCCAATTGTTGCTTGCCCAATTGGTGGTCTAAACCATAGCCGAAAGCAATCAATAGCCCTACGATTCCGGCAAGCGCCCAATGCCGGCTCCAACGGAGCAGAGGGGCCGAACTACTTAGGTAATGGGCATAGGCGCAGGCGAAAAGCGGCAAAGTGGGGATGAGGTAGCGAAGCCCCAGCACTAAGCCTTCTGCCCAATGGTCGTGGTTGCCTGCATAGCCGTAGGTCAAATGCAACCCCAGGTACAAGCCAAGCCCCAACCGCCAACTGCCTTGCCAGGGGCCCTTGTATCGCCAGGCAACCCAAAGGCCGCCGGGGAGGAACACCAGCAGCCCCAATAGGTACAAAGGTAGGTTGGCGGGCACATTCAATATCGAAAAGCCGACGCCCGGCGCTTTGAGGTAAAACGGATCGCCATAAGCCCACCAGGCCATACATAGCCGCACGCATAGCGCCAGCGCGAATCCCAACAAGGCCATAAGTCCGTTTATCTGGTTGCGGAGGCCGAATACAACCAGCCAGGGCAATACCAGCAAGAGGTTGGCTTCGCGGAAAAGCACAACAAGCCCTGCGCAAAATCCGGCTGCAAAGGCAAGCAGTGCAGCGGGCTTTTCCCAAAACCGCAAACAAGCAACCACCCATAGCGACAGCATAAGCAGGCTGGGCATTTCGCTCATGAGGTGCCGACTCATAACGATGGCCGGCGGAAAGGCAAGGACACATAAGGCCGCTGCTTCGGCCTGCCACAAGCGGCCCATGCTTCGTCGGAGTAGCAGCCAACTGCCCAGCCAGGCGAGCAAAATGACGCCAAAAGCGCCTTGTGGCCCGCCTATGCCGATGCCGGGCGCCAACCACAAAGCCGTACCCATCGGGTAGTGTTTGGGAATATAGCCAGGCCATGCAGCAGCCAATGGGGTTTCTGTATACATGCCGCCCTCCGCTAAGGCTAAAGCTTGCTCGTAGTAGGCCTTTTCATCGGCAATGACTAAGCTTTGCGGGAGCGTCATACACCAAAGGAGTATAACCCAGGCGCTTAGCCCTAATCCAGTTTTAAAGGGCCAATAGCTCGGCATATAAAGCCGCGTACTGCTCCGCCACCGCCTCCGGCTGATAGCGCTTTATGTTTTCAAAGCCCTTGGCGATCAGTTTTTCCCGATAGGGCGCATCCTGGATAACCCGCAGTACGCCGGCCCGGATGCTGCTCACCTCGAAGGGGTCGACGAGGCAGGCCGAATCGCGGGCTACTTCGGGCATGCTGCTGCAATGGCTGGTAACTACCGGCCGGCCTACGCTTTGGGCTTCGAGTATGGGCATGCCAAAGCCCTCTAAGGTAGAGGCAAAGAGCAGTAAATCGCAGTGGGCGTAGGCGGTTTTTATTTCTTCGTCGGTGAGGTTGTAAGCGTTTTCATACCGGATTTCATGGCGCTCCAACAGCTTTTTTTCCTCGGGCCTTAGCTTGGCGATGATGTGCAAGGTGCAGTCGACGCCTGCTAAGGCTTCGATATGGCGGGCTAAATTTTTATTGGGAGCTGAGCCAATGTGCAGTATGCGCGGATTAGCTTTGGGGAAAGGCCGCGGCGACGGCTCAAAAGCGGGGGGAATAACGGTAGGAATAACGCGTATTTTTTCGGCCGGGCAGCTCGTAAAGCGCATGACCTCGGCTTTGGTGGCTTCTGATACAGTGGTTACATAGCGCGCCCTACGCACCGGCAGGTCGAGCCAAAACCATTTGAGAAACAACCGCGCCAAAGGATTGGGATGGCGCATAAAGCCACAGTCGTGAATGGTGAGGAGGGTGCGACGGCCCGGCAGGGCCAGCGCAATGAAGTGAATATCGCCGGT
>CAYOTJ010000565.1:0-2780 GCA_964406855.1 uncultured Saprospiraceae bacterium | reverse complement strand
CCCTGAGGGCTTGATGGGATCGCTCCAGGGCCGGATGATGTCTTGCCCGGCTTTGAGCGGGGCGGCTTCCGCCAGGTTTTCTGCCAGGGTTTTGCCCGTCACCGTGAGGCAGTGGCCGTGCAGGCAGCCGGCTTCGAGCAGCATTTTCATCACGGCAGGTACGCCGCCGATCCCGTAGAGGTCTTCCATGACGTAGCGCCCGCTGGGTTTGAGGTCGGCTAAAAAGGGCGTCCGGTCGCTGATGCGCTGGAAGTCGTCGATGGTGAGCGCTACGCCTGCCGCCTTGGCGATGGCAATGAGGTGCAGCACAGCGTTGGTAGAGCCGCCCAAGACCGTAATGACCGTAATGGCATTTTCGAAAGCCTCGCGGGTGAGGATGTCCCTGGGCTTGATGTCGCGCTCCAGCAGCAGCCTTATGGCGGCGCCCTCCCGGCGACAGTCGCCTTCTTTTTCGGCGTATTCGGCGGGGTAAGAGCTGTGGTAGGGCAGGCTCGTACCCATAGCTTCAATGGCCGAGGCCATGGTATTGGCCGTATACATGCCGCCGCAGGCGCCGGGGCCGGGGCAGGCATGCCGAATGACGGCCTGGTACTCGTCGGCTTCCATATTGCCCGCTAAGCGCTGGCCAAAAGCTTCAAAAGCCGATACGATGTCGAGCTTGCGGTTGGCGTGGCAGCCGGGGCTTATGGTGCCCCCATACACCAATATGGCCGGTCGGTTGAGGCGGGCTAAGGCCATCATGGCGCCGGGCATGTTTTTGTCGCAGCCCGTAACGGCCACTACGGCATCGTACCATTGGGCCGATACCACCGTCTCAATGCTGTCGGCAATGAGGTCGCGGCTGGGCAGGCTGTAGCGCATACCGCTGGTGCCCATACTGATGCCGTCGCTGACGCCAATGGTGTGGAAAATCAAACCCACCAGATCGCTGGCCCAGACGCCTTCTTTTACCCATTGCGCCAGGCCGTTGAGGTGCATGTTGCAGGTATTTCCCTCCCAGCCATTGCTCACAATGCCCACCTGGGCCTTGTTCATATCTTCTTCTGTAAGGCCAATGCCATAGAGCATGGCCTGGGCGGCGGGCTGCGTATCGTCCTGGGTGAGCCGCCGGCTATATTGATTCAACTCTTTCATATTTTGTGTTCCTGCGTAAAAACAACTGGTGAACAAACGGGCAAATGCCCCTGCATACCGCCGGGCGCAAAAAGGGGCAAGCCGGCAACAATGGGGTAAAATTAGCAGCTTAAACGCTGTGGGAAAGGGTGAAAAAACGGCCTGCTACGAATCGCTGCCGGGCAATTTTCTTTTTTAATAAATTGATTTACATTGTTTTATAGGAAGTCGATATACGAAGTAAAACCCCTTCTAACTTCAGGCGTTTCCAAAAAAACCTTACCTTTAAGCCCTCTATTCACCACCAAAACGAAGAAAACTATGCGTTGGCAAGGAAGGCAACAAAGCGATAACGTGGAAGATCGCCGCGGCGGTCGCAGCGGCGGCGCGCGCCGCGTAGGCACGGGCTTAGGTCTGGGCGCCATTGTTATGATTATCATCGGGCTGCTGTCGGGGCAAGACCCCCTCACGCTGCTCCAGCAGCTTCAGAGCGGCCAAACCCAATCGGCGCCTACCGAACAAACCGCCGCCGCTCCCAACGACGAGCTCGGCCAGTTTGTCAGCGTAGTGCTCAAAGATTGCGAAGACGTCTGGCATAAACTCTTCCGCGAGCAGCTCAACCGCGAATACCAGGAGCCCGTACTCGTACTGTTCAGCGGATCTACCGAGTCGGGCTGCGGCTTTGCCAGCGCCGCTACCGGCCCCTTTTACTGCCCCGCCGATCAAAAGCTCTACATCGACCTCAGCTTTTACCAACAGCTCAAAGACCAGTTTCGCGCCCCCGGCGATTTCGCCATGGCCTACGTCATTGCCCACGAGGTGGCTCACCACGTGCAATACCTGCTGGGCATCACCCGCCACGTCGACTCCCAGCGCGGCCGCATCAGCCAGGAAGACTACAACCAGTTGTCGGTGCGCCTTGAGCTCCAGGCCGATTTCTTAGCCGGCGTATGGGCTCATCATGCCCAGCGCGCCAAAAACATCCTCGAAGACGGCGACATAGAAGAAGCCCTCAACGCCGCCAGCGCCGTAGGCGACGATCGCATCCAGCGCCAGTCTCAGGGCTATGTCGTGCCCGAATCTTTTACCCACGGCACCTCCGAGCAGCGCATGCGCTGGTTTTCCAAAGGCCTCAAGGCCGGCAACCTCAACGAAGGCGATACGTTTAACGCCCGCACCCTTTAGGCCGGGCTGAGGGGCAAAATGCAGCGGGGCCGGGCAGATTAAAACAGTTCGGCCCCGCTACAGCCTAAAGGAGTAACTACATTAAAACGGTGTTAAATACACTACATTGTACGGAACTCTCAACTTGAAATTTACACTTTTATCTGTTTGCAGGTTAAGAGAACTATACACGCTATGCTTACTTTTCACAAGCAGTGAACTATTTTTTATGAGTAATTGTAATTATCTTTATTTCATTTAATCTTCTTTTATGAAGACTTTCATTTATGGCTTTGAAAAAGGAACTGATGCTAGAAATTGGCCGTTTTATTTCAGTCAGGAGTGGCATATTGCATCTATGCCTCAAAGTGGGGGAAGTTGGATTTGCCTGAAAATATATCTTTAAATATCAGGTATTCTTGACTATCCCACGTCTAAAGCCCCACGCCGCTGCGGAGCCGCGTGAGGGGGTGCAGCGGTATGCGCTCGTTCACCCCGTGGAA
>CAYOTJ010000564.1:0-2783 GCA_964406855.1 uncultured Saprospiraceae bacterium | reverse complement strand
AAGTACTGGCCGGCGGGCAGCGTAGCTACGTTGAACTCAACGCGATCTTGCTGTACGTTTTGCTTGTAAGCCTGGAACACCAGACGGCCGTTGGCGTCAACGATGCGGTAGGCGATCTTTTCGGCATTAGCAGCCAGCGTCAGATCGGCCGTCAGCAGGTTGGCCGTCGGGTTCGGGAATACGTTGAGCTGGAGCTGATCGTCGGTCAGCAGATCATCCGTATTGTCGGGTACCTGCGTGAGTACAACCGCCGTAGCAACCGAAGCACGAAAATCTGTAAATAAGAAACCGTCTTCGAAGCTGGCAGTACCACTGGTCTGGAACGTATTGGTGCCGATATAGGGCAGATCGAGATCGGTGGCAGTAGCCCCTAAGAAATCGAGGTACTGCGTGAGATCCTGATTTTCGTCGAAACCGAAGAACACCTGAAGGTCGCCTTCGTAGCGAACGCCGATGAAGTAAATGCGGTCGTCGCCGGGAATGGTGTATCCGGCAGGATCGAGGTCGTCGATATCTAACAGGCGAGCGCGCACCCATGAAGCGGTAGCATCGGGCGTTTCGTAGGCTACATTGTCCAGCAGAGCCAACAGTTCAATCTCGTCATTGTTGATGAGGCCGTCAACATTCAGGTCTTCCCAGCCATAGAGGAAGGCGTTGATGGTCGTAATGTCGGCCATTGTGCCGCCGGCCGCACGAGAAACGTAGAAAATAACGCTATCCAGAACGAACCCAGCCCCATTGACAATCGGCAGCGGCGTGAGGAATTCAATGTTACCACCATTAGCAATCGTATAGGCACTTGTAATCTGTGCACGGCGGTTAGTTTCATCCCAACGGGCTAAGCTGAATACGTCTTCCGAAATGGCAAACTGCGTCGAGAAGCTGTTGTTACCGGGCAACACATCCGTGCTGTCGCTACTGATGGTGTAGTTCACCGTATAAGTACCAATGCCCGTATCAAAGGGATCATAAGCCGGCAGCGTAATCAGTTGGCTGGAGTCGCTGTCGAGCGACGCAAACGAACCAGAGCCGGTATACACCTCGCCAGCCGTGCTGTGCGTGATGCTGGCCTCTAATGTGATGCCGGTAGCCGTATTGAGGCCGTAGTTTTCCACCCTTACGCCAGGCGTGAAGGTATAATCGCCGGCGCCGTCAATCTGCGACAGCGGCATAGTGCCCCGGGGAGCGTTCATCAGGCCCGTGCGCACGGTGCTGCGCAGGTCGTTGGGGAAGCGAACGTTGCCGATGGTCATGTTTACGGCGCCGTTAGCCAGTGCATTGCGGATGGTTTGGCCATCTTCCAGCGAAAGCATCACACAGGGGATGGTTACGCTGCCGCCATTTACGCCGGCGCCCATTTCTATGGTAACGCCACCGGCTGCATTGTTGAATACCACCACGGCAATGGCGCCGGCATTCTCGGCGTTGAGACACTTGAGGCCAAACTCGCAGCTTCCCCGATCGACGAGGGCGATTTTGCCCGTCAGGTCATTGGTAGCAGCCGTACACCCCTGATTGGGGGTAGCGCCGCCGCTGTCAATAAATGCAACATCTGCCGTCCAGATGCTATCAGTTAACACACGGCCAAAAGCTGCGGCTGAAAATGAATATACGCCGCTGATGCTTGAAGGTGAGTTTACCAGCACAATCTGTGCATTCAGGGCAAACGTCGTAAGCAGTACAACGATTAGAGAAGTAAAAATCCTCATGAAGTAAATTTTTGGTTGTGTAAATTAGCTGCTCATAAAACTTTGCAAACTTAACCAATTTTTAATAGTGCGCCCCCGTCTGACGCCAAATTTTTAAGTACTACTATCATATAACTGCCTTATCTTTACCGGATGGATACATCGCTCCTACTGGAAATCAAAGACCTACGCATTGCGTTTCTCAATGGCAAAAAATTGCAGCCCGCCGTCGACGGCGTTAATTTTTCAATAAACTCGGGTGAAACGCTAGGCGTAGTGGGCGAGTCGGGCTCCGGGAAATCCCTCACGGCACTGTCGCTGATGCAATTGCTCCCTCCGGGAGCCCAACGCCAGGGGCAGGCATTATGGCAAGGAGAAAGCGACCTACCTGCCGATCTTTTTAGTTTACCAGAAGTTGATGCCCGGCGATACCGAGGGCAGGAGATATCCATGATTTTCCAGGAACCGATGACTTCGCTCAATCCGGTCTTCACCTGTGGCGAGCAAATCTGCGAAAGCCTGAGGTTACACCAGGGGCTCACCCGTACACAAGCGCGCGAGCAGGCAATGGAGTGGTTTAGGCGGGTGAAGTTGCCCGATCCATTGCGCATTTTTAAGGCTTACCCACATCAGCTCTCGGGTGGGCAGCGCCAGCGGGTTATGATCGCTATGGCCATGTGCGCTTCGCCCCGCTTGCTCATCGCCGATGAGCCCACGACGGCATTGGATGTGACTGTCCAGGCGGCCATCCTCGACCTTATTGAAGAGCTAAAGACAGAGACGGGCGCCGCCGTGCTCTTCATCAGTCACGACTTGGGCGTAGTGCGCGGGCTGGCCCAGCGGGTAATGGTTATGCAACATGGCCGCATTGTAGAACAGGGAGAAACCCGGCGCGTTTTTGAACAGCCAACTCACCCCTATACACAAGGGCTGCTGGCCTGTCGGCCGCCGGTAAAGCACGCGCTGCGCCGGCTGCCTGTCATTGATGATTTTATGCCGGATGCCCCTGTTGCGCCAGCGCCTGTGGCCAATGTACTTGGCCGGCAATTGCTTCCTGATGCTGAAATTCAGCAGCGGAGAACGCAAATAGACACC
>CAYOTJ010000563.1:1131-2804 GCA_964406855.1 uncultured Saprospiraceae bacterium | reverse complement strand
GCTTATGGTTAGTCAAATCAAAAAGTCGGGATGGATTTCCGTTACGCACCAGATCGTCAGCAGCCAATGTCCAGTCTTGTAGCTCAGAGAAACTGACGAGATCAAGTATCGGGGTGGGACGCTGATCGACAGGTAGGTTACGAACGCTGGAAAGAGTACCTAATTGCTCAAGGGCGCCATAGTAGATATGGGCTACGCATATATTTTTAATGACTTTAGCATAGTTGAGCAGCGTCATATTGAGCATGGGCAGGTAACGCCACGAATGCGTTGTATCGAAATAGACAACATCCTTGTAGTCTAGTAAATTAAATAAGGTAGAGAAGGTTTCCCAAATTTGATCGGGCCGAGAATCGCTACTAATTTTTTCCATTGCTTTGATCTGGAAGGGGAAATGTGACTTCTGAATGCCCTCGTCGAGACCTCCTTCTCCGTCCCAGTTAGCTTGTTTGGCCTCCTTGGTAAGAAAAATATAAGCCACGTCATCAGGCCCAAAAATATTAGATAAATGGCGCAGAATCGATAGCTGGACGTACTTCTCGGCAGTAGGTAAGGGCGAGGGAGGTGTATCTCCTAAGTAATAGGAAACAGGCTCATAGGCACCTATGCCCAAAAAGGATAAAAATACATTTCTTGGCATAATTTATTGATTTACCGATAATACCGAAATCGCACAAATAAAAACTGCGAGACCTTGCGCCCGTCAATCTCCTCAATCACGGTGCGCTCGGTGGTGCTGGCCACGCAGGGGATGCCGATGGCCAACAGCCGGGTTACGAGCAAATGGGTGAACACCAGCTCGCCCATGAGATGCACCACCAAGCGGGGATGCTCAAGCGCAAGGGCCCGTATGCGCGCTTCATAGTCGGCTACCATAAGCCGAACCCCGTCGGTATCGAAAGCGGGAGGGATGGCCGGAAAGGGCATATCCTGAATGCCGCCATAAGCGTCGGTAGCAGCCTGCCGCTGAGCCTCCGGCCAAAGGTGGGCGGGGTGGTTGGAGAGGTTGAGGAGCATGGGGGTTAGCGCGATTGAATGATGTAGGTAACCTCGTCGAGGCTTTCCCGGAGGACTTCGATGAAGGCAGATGCCGGCTTTGCGTCTTTTAGCATACCTCCATGATTGATTTCATTACGGTATTGTTAGCTTAGGTTTTGGTAAATGCCCGCATAATCAGCCAATTGAGTGACATAAATAATGTGCTCAACTTTAGGAAAATCTTCCGGTGCTATTCTCCAATCCGCTTGATCCCGGCCAAAGCAGTTGAAAGCAGATTCAACGTATTTTCGCCCTCTGTAATAATCATCATCGGGTAGTCCGGCTTGTCGACAAATCAAAGTGACAATTGTTTCTCTAAGTATGGTAATACCTTGCTGGTACAATTGATGCTCATAGCACCAGCGCACGGCTTTGAGACCGTTGTTTAAGTCATTTTCCCCGAAAGAATCGAAAGCGTCGCTAACTTTTTTGAGAATGGGGGCCAAGGCCGGCGTAGCCTGCGCCTCGCCAATGCGATTAAGCTCAGCCCGGAGTCGGGAAAAGAGCGTTCCGCTAATAATTTCCTTGCCGCGGACGACGGAAAAAGCATTGGTGACATCTGTGAGCGCCTGCTCCAGCTCGGTATACCCGCGTTGGCCGCTGAGGCGGGCTAATTTGCGGGCATTGCCATGAAT
>CAYOTJ010000563.1:0-1121 GCA_964406855.1 uncultured Saprospiraceae bacterium | reverse complement strand
TGAGAAAGTCGTTGGCGGCGTTGGTCCAGGCTTGCAGCTCAATGACACTAAAAATGTTGACGATGGGCGCAACGCGGTCGGCGGGATTGGGTATCCTGCTTTCGATGTCGTAGGCAGGCCCAAGCGCTTCAAAGGCGCCGTAAAATATACCTTGTACCTCAATGTCGGCTAAGAACTGGGCGTAGCTCATGAGCACAGAGGTGAAAACCGGAATGGAGCGGAAGGCGTTGGTGATGTCGAGCCATACCTGATCGCCGGGCTTCAACTGCTCGTAGATGAGGTTGAAGTTTTCCCAAATGTCGGCCTCGTTCATACCTTCTTTTAGTCCGGCGACGGGCTTAATTTCGCAGTTGAGTCCGAGTTGCTGTAATTGCCAGGCCAGTCCGGGCTGTTTTTCTGGGGCGTCATCGGGGGTTCCCCCCCAATTTTTGGTCTGTGCATCGGAGGTTAGAAAGACGCAGATGGCATCGTTTGGGCCCCAGTCGGCGCAGATACGGGCAGCTAAGGCTTCCTGCACAAAGCGCACGACGGGCGAATGCCAACCGTCGTAAGCGTATACGCATTCTTTGTATTGGCTGGTGCCTAAGAAGGTGAGTAGTTTTTTGGACATGGCGGGTTATTGAGGGGCGGTCATGAAGCCGTAGCCGACGGCGGTTTTGGCGCCGATGCCGTGGGTTTGGAGGGCGTCTTGAAGCCAGTAGCCAATAGATCTACTATCTATCATTTCGCTTTTTAATAAATCGACCTCATCCGTACCTATCAAGAATTGGAACATACAGCCGCTCACTGTTAAGAACGGGATAGGATTAGTGCGTTGGTAATCAGTCGGTCCTTTTTGGCCTTTTCCATCGCTGTAGTAATCCTGATAATGCGGGTTCATTACATCGGGCAAGATACGCGGCTGTGAAAGTGGAAAGGCATCGAAAAAGGTTAGCTTGCCTGAACTATCCTGGCTGCCGAACCATTTTTTGAATACATCGTCTTTCAGTGCCTTTTCCTCGGCCTTTTCACCGCGCTTTTCGGCTTTTTCGGGGATTTGTGGCAGGAAAACATTGGTGATGATCCAACTCCTGACCACCCCTTTGATAGTACTTGCGGGGATATACGGGATGCCATATACA
>CAYOTJ010000562.1:1137-2805 GCA_964406855.1 uncultured Saprospiraceae bacterium | reverse complement strand
CACCCCCTCACGCGGCTCCGCAGCGACCTGGGCCGAACACTTCTTTTTCAGCAAAAAAGGCAGGGATAGTCTCAAAAAAATAAGCTATTTTTGTAGAAACAACAGCGGTATGCATTCAGCCGTTCCAAACATCCGCCCGCATCTGTTGTGGGAATACGACTGGGAAACCATCGACTTTTCGCGTTTGGCCACCGTCGTCATCGAGCGGGTCATCGAGCTGGGCCTGCCTGCCGAGTGGCAAGCAATCGTTGACTTTTACGGCGTTGAAAAAATACTACAAACCGCCGAAAAAAGCACTCGGCTGGACGCAAAGCATAAGCATTTTACGCCCATTTACCTTCAATCTGGGTTCATCCATGTTGCACAAAAGTCCGGAAGTCATACTACCTGAAACGTTGGTGTTGTAAGGCAATCAATTGGTTTGAGGACATTGATTTTGAGATCGAAAAGCCCTTGTTGAAGCGGAAAGTCAAGTTTGAAGAAGTCAAATCCCGCCTCATCGAAGCAACGGCCCGTCCAGAAAAGATTTTTTGACTTCTTGCCAATTCCTGTCAGTTCTTCAGTTCTGCGGTTATTCAGCGGCTTGTTGGGCGAAGGATGGAAGCGGTATGCCGCCCCTGCCCAAAAGGTTTATCGGCTCAACGGAGGTGGGGCGGCATAAGAGCGGACAGCCTGACCCCGCGCGCTTGCCCATAGCGCTGCTGCGCCCTCGGGCGCCGGCGGGTGTTTGCGCGCGGGGGCGCCCCCCAATATCGATTTCCTCAAAGCGGAGCCGTGAGCGGCAGCGGTAGAAAATGCGGCCCCTATTGCGGGCAGTAAGTTAATTGTTTAACTTTGTAAAATTTATGAATCTTTTTTCATGAAAAAGCCCAAAGACCACCTTTGGCAGTTGATTCAGGGGCTAAGCCCGGCGGATAAGCGCTATTTTCGGCAGCATTTTGCGCCGGAGGAGGGCTTGTTGTTGCGTTTGTACGAGCGCCTGAACGCACAGGCGGCTTACGACGAGGCGGAGGCGCGGCAGGCCATAGGATGCGCGCCGGCGGTGTATAAAGTGCTGAAGGCGCAGTTGTACGAGCTGCTGCTGCTGAGCCTGCGGGCGGGGCGCGACCGGCATAATGCGGCGGCTAAACTTTGTGCGGCCATTGCCGAATTTGACTTGTTGTTTGAGCGCCGGCTGTACGACTTAGCCCTCGACCGCATTCGGAAGGCCAAGGCGCTTTGTTTGGCGCACGAGTCGTATGCCTTTATGTTGGAGGTCATACAGCGGGAGTATATGGTCACCCAGTTGTTCGACGATTCTTACCAGCTTTCGGAGGCGCCATTTTGGGCCGACTGGGCCTTTGCCATGGAGCGGCAGTGGGCGCGGTACAACCTGCAACGGCAGGCGCAGCAGTGGATGGACGTACAAAAGCGGCCCGAGCTACAGCCCGAGGCCGACTACTGGCAGGAGAAGACCGCCGAGCTTGAGGCGCTACCGGCGGCGGGCTTGGGCATGCGGGCGCAGTTGTCGTGGCTGTCGGCGATGCAGGTGCTGGCGGCGTTTCGGGGCGACCGGCGGCAGTCGGCGGCGCTGAAAGAGCAGGCCGTGCAACTGATGGAGTCGGACGACCGCTTTGTGGCCGAAAACCCGATGCTTTACCTGGGCGCGCTGCGAAACCAGGCCAACAC
>CAYOTJ010000562.1:0-1127 GCA_964406855.1 uncultured Saprospiraceae bacterium | reverse complement strand
TCGTAACCCGGCTGCAACCGGCTTACGAGCCCTATCTGTTGCACTTTTACTTTGCGCGGCTGATGCTCTACAACGGGCAACAGCATTGGGGGGAGGTAGAAGAGGAGTTCAGGCTGCGCTGCCGGCCCCTCATCGAGCGCTGCGCGCTGCGCCATACGCGGGTAGCGGGCCTGAGCATGGTAACGACGGCTGCGGCCTGCCTGAACCTGAGCCAATACAACCGGGCGCTGGAGTTGCTGCTGCTCTTCCGGGAATCGGCGCCTCGGGTGGAACCCCATATTGCGATGGCCGGCGCCCTGCTGGAGCTCATCATCTGTTGGGAGACGGAGGCCTACGACCGGCTCAACGAGCAGCTCAGGCGGGCGCGCAAGTGGAGCCCGGCGCAGGGGTCGCCGCTCTTTGCGCTGCATCTGCGGTTGGTGGAGCAGCTTATGCGGCAGCCTTTTGAGGCGGCGGCTATGGCGGCGGAACTACTGGTAGCGTTGCCGGATTACTACCAGGACAGCTTCTTTGGCATCTATACCGAGATAGGATTGGAGCGCTGGCTACAGGCCTTGGCTACGCGCCGCAAAATTACGGATGTGCTGAAGCAGCGGCCGGGCTTATGATGCGGGCAAAAAAAAACACCCGGCCGTGAAGCCAGGTGCGAAAGTAGTCTGTAATACCGTGCTTATTCGTTTGACTCTAGTATGTTGGAGTAGAATCGATCGTTTTGATGACACAAAAATAGAGCGATGCACAAAGTAGTAGGTAATCGCCTTTGTGTGTAAGTTAATGATTTAAACGCAAAAATCACTCTTCAGGTTCAAAGGGGATATCCAGCTCTAAGTCCCAGTTGGGGCGCAGGGGGTCGAGTTCGCGTATGCTCACCCGCTCGGGCTGCCGCTTGAGGTCGTAGTCGCCGGCATCCCAGCGGCCGTTTCGGTTTTCGTCGTAGATGGTTTCGAGCACGTATATACCCGAGGCTAAGGAGTTGAGGGCAAACTCGTAGTAGGCCTGCCCGTACAAGGTGAGCACCGCCGCCTCGCGGCCGCTTTTTTCGAGCACCCGCACGAGGTACTGCTGCCGGGGCGGATAGTCGGTAAAGCGCAGCACGAGGTTGCCGTAGTTTTTGCGGGCGTCGATGG
>CAYOTJ010000561.1:0-2818 GCA_964406855.1 uncultured Saprospiraceae bacterium | reverse complement strand
TTCGCGGGCCTTGAGCAGAGCTTCGAGCTGTGCGATGTTGTCTTTGAGGGCCGCTAAGGCATCGTGCTCAATGGCGCCGACTATGGCGGGCGATACAGGGGCTGGCGGCGCCGGCGCCGGCAGTGCAAAGAGCGCATCGTGCTCGGGGGTGCGCAACTCAGGCGCGATGGCCGCAGCCGCTAAGTAGGCGGCATGAGCCTTACCCTGCTCGCCGAGGCGCAGTAGCAGGGTAGCCAGATCGAAGCCTGCCTGAGCATGGCCGGGATTGAGGGCCAGCGTCTTTTGCAGGTATTTGCGGGCTTTGTCTTCTTTGCCCGGCAGTTGGGTCAGCACGTGAGCATAGGCATACACCGTTTCTGCATTGTCGGGGTCTTGCTTGGCTGCTTTTTTGAGGGCATGAACCAAAGCGTGCTGATCATGAGCGTAACGCTCGGATAGCAGCAGACCCAGGCGAGACCAGAGCTCGGGATAATCTTCGTTGAGCTCGCCAACCTGCTCGAAGAGCTGGCGGGCGCGGGCGTGGTCGCCGGAGAGGTCGGCCATTTCAGCTAAGGTGAAAAGTGCGTCTTCGTGCTGCGGATTTTGCAGGAGGATGGCTTCGAGCTGAGCGGTGGCGCCGGCTACGTCTTCCCGCTTATCGGCCAGCATAAGGGCCAAGTGGTAGCGGAGGCTGAGGTCGGCGGGGTAATTACTTATGGCAACCTCCAGCAGATTGATGCCGGTATCTGCCTGGCCATCGTCGGCCAGGGTCCATGCTTTTTTCACCAGCAGGGCAGCTTGCTCGTCGGCAGTAGCAGTTGGCGCAGCGGCGGGCGCTTCCGGTTCTGGCTCTTCGATTTGGGCTTCCATGGGGGTATGTGCGTCTACCTCCCATTCGAGGTCGGCGGGCGTTTCAGTTGCCGGCTCGGCATGGATGACCTCGTTCAGCTCTTGTTGTTCTGCCGGGCTGAGGATATGAGCGCCCGGAAGGTCGCTGAGCGCCGGCATCTCTGGTTCGGGTTCGAGGGTAGGTATCGGCTCAATGGCCGGAACCGGCTCGGGTTGGGGCGGCTGTTGGGCCGGCGGCGGCGCAGCCGCCGCTTCGCGTTGGCGACGCGCCTTGAAGGATTGCCAGCTCAGTTCGTCTTCGACGAAGATGAAAAGCTGGTGGTAGTCGTCGACGACGAGCTCGGGGTGCTGTAAGTGGTAGAGCGAGCGAAGCTGTCGCAAAAACTCGCCGGCTTCGCTGGATATTTCCCTTACGAGGCGGATGTGCTCGTTGAAAGTTTGCTCGTCGAGGCCGCTGAGCTCGCGCTTCTGCCGGCGGAGGTCGAGGTATTGATCCTGCCAGTAGTTGATGTACTGGATGATATCGGTTACGCGCTCAAAACTGGTGTGGATGGGACCTTCGGCCTGCATACCATCGATAACAACGGGCAGGATGCGGTGCTGGTGCTCCTGTACCATCGATAAGCCCCGGTACATGCAGCCCGAGGAGCGCAGGAAATTGTCGCTCACCAGCAGGATGATGGGATTGTCGAATTGGCGGAGCTGATCGGCCAAGGGCGCCGCGCCGCTGTCGCCGCCGGCGGTAAAGTGTTGGAAGCTGGCGGCGCCGCTGAGCTCGCGGGCAATGGCTTCGGCTTGCGTTTTGTTGTCGATGCAGTAGGCAAGGCCTATTTGGTCAAATTTAGCCACGATTTTTGGGTATTTTATTTTCCGAGATTGATACGACGGTTTTTTAAAAATGTTGCCTTAGCGACGGTTTTTCTTAACATTTCGCACGCTGCGGGGGCAGCGGCCATTACTGGCGGCGGGCTTCCCAGATGCGCTTTTCGTAAAGCCCTGACCGGAAGGAGCCGATGAGGCTGCCGTCGGGTCGGATTTTGGCTTCCAGCAGCAGGGCATTGGCACCGTCGAAGCGGGAGAGATAGGCTTTATCGGCCTGTACGGTACCCTCCAGGGCTGGTAGCGCGCGCCCGTCGAGGGTGAAGGCGGCCTTGAGGTCGTTGCCTTGCTGGGTGAAGGAAGCCGTGCCGGATATGGCCGCCGAGTCGGTTTGAAGCTGTATGATCCATTGCCCGCTGAGGTCGGCGCAAACCGGCTTGCGGAGGGTAGTAAACCGGTGATTCTGGCCATAGTAAGCCACAAAGGGCACGCGGTACCCTTCGGGGCCGCCCACTACCCAAAGGCCTTCGAGGAGGTTTTCTTCGTAGAAAGCGGTGAGGTAAGCCTGTACGCCTTCAAAGCTGACCCTGAGGGTGTCTTTGGCGCGTTGCCGGGTGCGGCCGAACTCGATGGGAGGCGTGCGCAACTGCTCGCCGGCATTTTGGATGTTGAAGTAGAAGGTGGTATCGTTTTCGTAGACGACCTCAAAGTTGAAGGGCAGTTCGCCGGCGGTGACTTCCTCGAAGGAGAGGTTTAGTTTTTCGGGCAGCGGTTGCCCTTTGGGGTTAGCGGAAATGCGGTTGGATTCCAATTTTAAAATACCCCGCCACGGGCCGGGCGGAATGGCTTTGAAATCGGTTTGCACTTGCACGCAGGCTGTGGCAGTCATGGCCAGTAAGGGCATGAACCAAGCGAACAGCCGAATGGTAGACCAGTATTTCATGAGGTTTAGTCGCGGGTTTTTTCGCCAACGAAATAGTCTTCTTTGTACTTAAAGAGGACATTGAAGGTAGTGAGGCTGCCGTAGATTTTGGTGAGGTATTGCTGAAGGTTTACTTTATCTTCCTCAGACAGGCTGCTGCTGTTGATGCGCTGCTCCATGACGCGAAGCCGGTCGCGCACCATGGTGATCTTATGGAAGAAGGTCTCTATTTCCACTTCCTTGGGTTTG
>CAYOTJ010000560.1:0-2822 GCA_964406855.1 uncultured Saprospiraceae bacterium | reverse complement strand
ATGTACTCCTCTCCATCGTACATGGCCGAAAAATTATCTTCAATTGATGTTATCCTGAATCGTCTGCCCGACGGAAACAGAACCTCTGCCTCCCCTTCAATGCAGCTTATCTGACAGACGCTGTATTTATTCCCGTTTGAAGACACTTCGTATACCACGTCTCCGCTATTTCTCAAGGCAAAATCAAAAGCCACTTGTTCGTCGCTGGAAGTAGATTTAAAGTCGAGGAAGGTTATTTCCTGCCCCTCCGCCCAAGTGTTTGCCACCCCGGCCTCATTACCATAAACGCCTCTGTAGGTTACGGCCTCAGTTGAAGGGGGCAGTTTGGTTATGCCATTATTTAACAGGGTTTCAAAGCCGCGCTCACGAGCTGTCGCACTGCCATTTCTCAAAGCCGAATTCAAAGCAGCGTATCCTATAGACGTGTAGTAGCGTATGGCCGTCAGTTCCTCTATGGTTAAATGAGGAAACAACTCCTGTAAATCCCCGGACGCCACCTCATCATAAAAATTTATCGTCCGCGAGTCTTTAAAAAAGACCAGCACATTGGCATCCAATCTATATTCGCCAGGATGTAGCCGTTTCCAACTGCTGATGAGTTCCGGAGCGGCCGTCATAGCAACCTTAACCGCTGCCGATCCGGCCAGATCATTTACCAAAGAGGTTAGCAGGGCCAGGCCGGTAGCGCTATTAGACATATCTTGCAGCGCCTCCAAAAAAGCCTTCCGCTCAGCCGCCCCCGGAATACCGGCCAGCACCTCTGCCAGTTCTTGGGTCACTAAGTGCGGGTTGGCCAGCAGCGCCGGACAGTGATCGGCTATTTCTCCGGTTATCCGCTTGGCTTTGGCTATATCTCTGCCCGCCCCTTCGTAGATGGCCCCGTGCCGGTTGGCGTACAGCGCATCGGCCGGGTGGTGATGCCCGTTGTAAAGGCCGCCGTCTGCCACCCGCTTAGCTATTTCGGGGTCGTGCACGTCTATGTCTACTCGTGCCGCTTCAAAGGCGTCGTCTATGGTATCATCCACCTTTTTGGCCACATACTCAATGCCGTTGTCCGTATATTTTGCCACCAAACGGGCAGGGCCTTTGCCCCCAGTTTTGATAAATTCATCAAAATTTCTGACAATCACCACCGAAGCGCCCAACAACAACGCCCGCTGGGCATCGCCCCGAATCAGGGCATACACAGCCCCTGCTCCCTCGGCCCATACGTCCACAAACGGGATAAAGCCCAGCATATCCACCGCTTGATACGCCACCCGATCGACCAGTTCCATTGACACCAGCCCGTTGTACAGATGATCGCTGTTTAGCTCCGGATTATAGGCAGCAGCCACCGTAGCCCCCAGCGGGCTTATGCTGAACTCGTAATGGTAAGCCGTATAAGCCTGCACGGCGGTTGTGTCGGTTATATAGCTGGGGCGCAACATCACTGCCCGGTCATCCTTCCGCCAATAGCCCTTATCATTGGCCGCTGCCGCTGCATTGTCGGCCGCTATGGCTGCCCACATTTTCTCCCGGTACAGCGCATACCACTGCGCCATCAACTCCGGCGACTGCCGCGCCTGCCAACCCGGCTCCCAGGTCATGAGGGTATCCCGATAGGGGCTTTTAAAGGCCTGCAACAAACTCACAAACGGGTAGCCCCGCTCCCATTGTCCCCCGCTGTTGACCTCTCCCGACACCACATCGCCATTGCATAGTTGTGTCATCCGTTTGATCCATACGGGTTTGGGCACGCAACTCAGTATTTCCAGCAGGTATTCATAAGCGTCTGTGCCATTGGGCGAACACTCGTCCCCTAATAAGCCGCCGCTGGTCGACACGTCAATGCTGCCACATGAGGTTGCACTCAAGAGCCCGTCGGCGGCTGTAGTATAGGGGATCAGTACCAATACCGCCCGTTCGCGGCTACCCAGCAAACTACCCTCTCGCACCGCCCGCGTCAGGCTGTCCAATGCGGTACGGCTGTACAGTTCGCCCCGGTTGTGGAAGATCACATAGAAGTCGGTCTGGGTGTGGTATTTGAGCAGGTACAACTGCTCCTCCAAATAATCCCGCTGCCAGGGTAACAGCCCTACCCGACTGCCGGAGCTGGCCAGTAGATGTACTTGTAATGGCTTGGGCTTTATGCTTCCCGTGTTGCCGTCTCGCGTGTGTATCGCCTCATTCAGCAGCCCGGTCAATTCGGCGACTTCCTCTGCAATATAGCGTCCCTCGCCGGCGCCCGTCAGACAAGCGAGCTGTGCCGGTTCTTCTTCACCGCCACACTGACAACTGCCTCCAAACACAGCCCGCCCGCGGGCGCTGGCCTGCAATGCCGTCAGGCCGGAGAAGTCCAATAACGCAACCAAAGGCATGGGCGCATCGGCCCGATACCAGCCGGCGCCCGACTCTCCTTCGTATTGCACGATACCCGCTGTGCAATCGCTGCCCGTAGCGCCATAACCCGCAGCAAAGACCTGGCTTCCCATTGCCGTTCCACTCGGCCTGAAAGCGCCAGGCTCGGTGGGGGCGCCGGCGCTGGTCGGCGCATAGCCTAAAAATTGCCCGGCTCGCGTCCAACCCACATACGTGCGCCCATCCCATTCAAATGACTTCAGCGCTCCCCTTGGCCAACCATAACCGGCATCCGGATGAAAGTGCGCTATGGCTCTTCCGGGCAGGGCATAGCGCTCCCCGGCAGGCGTCAGACAGGTGTAGGTATGAGCCGATCCCAGGTACTCAAAGACGATATCGCAG
Source organism: uncultured Saprospiraceae bacterium (assembly GCA_964406855.1). Taxonomy (GTDB): domain Bacteria; phylum Bacteroidota; class Bacteroidia; order Chitinophagales; family Saprospiraceae; genus JAUMBM01. The sequence goes on along the minus strand of CAYOTJ010000560.1, from coordinate 80 downwards.
GCATCGGGCGCCAGGGCGGCCAGCGCCCCCTCCTCATCCTCATCAAACCACCCCAGATGTCGCTCAGGGTTGTGGATGAG
>CAYOTJ010000559.1:1779-2828 GCA_964406855.1 uncultured Saprospiraceae bacterium | reverse complement strand
CGTACACCAAGGCGTCGATCTCGGCTTCGAGGGCGCTGGTGTCGGCGGTGGGGGAAAGTGAGTTTCTCTTTTCTGTTAATTTAGCAATCGTAGTTTTGAGTTCAAATTGACCTTCGGGAATAGGAATGCTACTGACATATACGACTTTGAGCCTAGCGAATCCACCTCTTACGAAATCACATACGTTTCGGAGGTAAAAGTTTGATAATGATGAGTTTAGTATTCCTAGTAAGTGAAATTCAGAAGTAATGATCAACTGAGTGTTGTCGTTCCCATAGTTATGGTTCTCATCAAAACAAAACGCAGTTATTTCAGAGCTGATACCAGGCCAAATTATCTTCTCCTGCTCAAACTCTTTGTAATAATCCACAGAATCCTGTATTTCATACCAGGCGTAGCTGCCGGGTTTTCGGCCTGGCCAGCCATCGGTTTTGCCCGTCCAGTCTTTGGGGCGGGGCTCCAACTGAGTCCGAAACTGCTCTAAGTGGCGTTTGATGGTCGGGTATTGTTCGATGTCGATGCCCCGGCGGGTAAACAGCAGATACTTATCCGCCTTCGGCGCCTGGTACCTTTTTACATCCCGCCCGGCTAAGAAGGGTTTGATGATCTCGGCGCTGCGGGGATCTTCGCTGATGAAGCGCTCTTTGGCGGCCTCGTCGATGACGAAGGCTTCGTTGAGGCCGGTTTTTATACCGTAGAATATTTTGCCCTGCACGTACTCGCCTAAGGGTTTGCCGCTGCGCTTGAGTTTGTCCAGCAGTTGTTGGGTGGCGGTATTGGCCAGGCTCCAGCCTGCGGGGGCCAGGGCTTCGCTACTGGCCGTAAAGGCGATGGTGGGCAGGTAGGTTTGGAAGTCTTCGATGTGCAGCTCGGGCACGTTGGCGGCCCGGAAGCTGGGGCTGGGCTCGGCCTTTTGCCAGCTCAGGATGCAGGGGTAGGTGGTGGCCTCCTCAAACACGGGCAGGTCGCCGAAGTCGATGACCTCCAGCAGGCGGCGCTGCACCAGCCACTCGCGCCATGCGGTTCAGATTGAAAGCCCGCCTTAAAAT
>CAYOTJ010000559.1:0-1769 GCA_964406855.1 uncultured Saprospiraceae bacterium | reverse complement strand
AGTGGCCGCCCGCGCTGAGCAGTTGGTAGCTCCGCTCGATGAAGTACACCAGCAGGTCGGCGGCGCCCGCAAAGGTCTGGAACTGGGCTTTGAGGTAGGGCTTGAGGGCCGAAAACTCCTCCTGCCGGATGTAGGGCGGGTTGCCCAATATGGCGTCGAAGCCCACAAACTCGCCCTCTTCGTTGAGCACTTCCGGAAACTCGAAGCGCCACTCGAAGGCATCGCGGTAGATGACTGCCGAGCGTATTTCCTCTACTTCGGCTTCGGCTTTGGCTATTTGGGCGTCGAGTTTTTGGAGGTCTTGGGCCACGTCTTCCTCTTTGAGTTTTTCGAAGAGGTTGCCGATTTCGGCCTTGTTTTCGAGCACAAACTTTTGGCCCCGCAGCTTGGAGAGGGCTTTGATGCGGGGGTCATTGCTGGTGATGTGGGTCTGGAAGTCGGTTTTGATGCGGTTTATGTGCTCCATCAGCTGGCGCTTGTCGTCCTTGCTGCGGGCGCTGTGGTAGCTGGCTACTGCCAGGCGGTAGTCGGTGATGTTCCACTTGTTTTGGCGCAGTACGGGGCGCAGGTCGGCATCCAGGGCAAAGCGATTGACGAGGCTGTTGCCCTGCTTGATGTTGATGTCGATATTGGGCAGGGTTTCGAGTTCGTCGGGGGCTTTGTAGTAGGCATTTTTGAGCAGCTCTATCCAGAGGCGGAGTCGGCATATTTTCACCGAGTTGGGGTTGAGGTCTACCCCAAAGAGGCAGCCCTCGATGAGGGTTTGCTTCTCGTGGAAGAGGGCTTCCTGCACCGTTTGGGACTCCTGCACGCCGGGGCGGTAGGCAAACAGCTCGTCGGTGCGGGCCCATTGGGCGCTGAGCTCGTCGTTGGCCACCTCTACGCGCACGGGCAGCGGCTTGCCCTGGCGGTCGGAGAGTATGCCCAGCTCGCTTTTGATGGCCAGCAGCTCGTTGAGGGCCGACACTAAGAAGTGGCCCGAGCCTACGGCGGGGTCGCATATCCGGAGGCCATTGACGAGGGCGTTGGCGGCGGCCAGGTCGGGGGTGCTGTACTTGCGGCTGAGGTAATTGCGCAGGTCGCCAAACGCGTCGCTGTCGAAGTCGGCAAAGTAGGTGCTCTCGCGGAATTTTTGCACGGTGGCGCGCCGCAGCGTCTGCTGGCACATATACATCGTGATGAAGCCCGGCGTGAAGAAGGCCCCGTCTTGGTAGCCGTTGATTTTTTCGAAGATGAGCCCCAGCACGGAGGCATTGATGAGGGTTTTGTTGTCTTCTTGTATGTGCTCGGAGCCCTCGGAGCTGAAGTTGTAGGCATCTAAGAAGGCAAAGAGGTATTCCAGCACCGGGAGGCTGCCCGTCCGGCGGCGGCCTTTGTCGTCTTTGAGCACACTGCGCCCGTACAGGGGCAGCTCAAAGCGGTCTTTCATGCTGTTGATGCGGATGGTTTCGGCCTCCAGGGGGGTGATCTCAAAGAGGGAGCTATTGAGGTAGGGCACCCGCCCGAATCGGGCGCGGGTGTAGTCGGAGCGGTCGGCGGGGCGCTTGGCCAGCACCTCAAAGAAGAGCTCGTTGACCTCGTCATAGTCGCGCAGCAGGCCGCTGTGCAGGAAGCGGTAGGCCGCGTCGCCGTGGTGGTATTGCAGCAGCTGGGCCTCCAGCAGCTTCAAAAACAAGATGCGGTTGACCCAGGTGATGCTCAGCTCCAGGGCAGCCCCAAAGAGTTGCTCCTCGGTGGTATGGCCGTAGCGGCTCCGATCGCTGATGCGC
>CAYOTJ010000558.1:0-2834 GCA_964406855.1 uncultured Saprospiraceae bacterium | reverse complement strand
ACGTTTACGTATACCGGCGCTGCGGCGGCGGGCGCTACCTACAACTGGAATTTCGGCGGCGGCGTTGCCGTGCCGGGCGTAGGCCAGGGGCCGCATGAGGTGAGCTGGAGCACGGCAGGCGCCAAGTCGGTGAGCCTCACCGTAGTAGAAAACGGCTGCGCTTCGGATCCTTTCAACCGCAGCGTACAGGTCGATGCCGAATTGCCTGCCTTCAACGTGAGTTGTCAGTCGACGACCACCACTTCCGTGGTTTTTGCCTGGACGCCCGTGCCCGGCGCTACCGGCTATACCGTAACGGTTGTGAGCGGCCCGGCGGGTACGCAAAGCGGAACTACCTACACCGTCAGCGGCCTCACCCCCAATCAGGAGGTATCCATTCAGGTGACGGCCAACGGCAATACCGTTTGCGGACCCGTTTCTGCTACGGCTACCTGTGTGGCCCAGGCCTGCCCGCCGCTCAGCGTAGCCCTCTCCGGCATAACGGAAGTCTGCGCAGGCGAGTCGGCTACGGTGTCTTTTGACTTTTCAGGCGCTTCGGCCGGGCCTTTCGTCGTGACCTACACCGTCAATGGCGGCGCGCCACAAACCACAACCCTCAACGACGGCGGCCAGATCACGCTCAGCAACCTGCAAGCTACGGCCACCATTAATGTGGTGAGCATCGTAGACAACAGCCTGCCCACCTGCTCCTACCCCGGCAACGCTACCCGCACCATACAGGTATCGCCCAGGGTTACAGCGGGCACGCCTTCGGCAGATTTGCGCCTGTGCGTCAATACGCCCAATGTAGTAGACCTCCGCACGTTGCTGCAAGGCGCTCAGGCCGGCGGCCAATGGACGGAAATCAGCGCCTCGCCCAGTACCGGCGGCGCTTTTAATGCTGCGGCGGCCAGCTTCAACACCGCGCTACAGCAGCCGGGCAGCTACCGGTTCCGCTACACCGTAGAAGGCGGCGTATGCCCCGACGCTACAGCCGAGGTAAATGTGGTACTCACGCCTGCGCCCGTTGCCGACGCCGGCCTCGATCAGGAGCTGACCTGCAATACGGGATCCATCGTTATTGGCGGCAACAATACCACCACCGGCCCCGGCGTCTCGTACCTCTGGACGGCCGACCCGCTCACCATCGATATAGCCACCCCCAACGACCGCACCACAGAAGCCAGCCAGCCGGGCGCTTATACCCTGCAGGTAACCAATGCCGATGGCTGCGTGGCCCGCGATGTAGTGGTGGTGAGCTCCGACTTTGGCGCGCCGGTGGGCGACGTCAGCGTGGCCGACGTCAGTTGCTTTGAGGCGGCCGATGGCGCCATCCTCATTGAAAACGTCACGGGCGGCCAGCCTCCTTACCAGTACTCGCTCAATGGGGGCGCATTTACGGGAACGCCGCTTTTCAGCGGCTTGGGCCCCGACCAGTACACGCTCACCATTCGCGACCAAAATGGCTGCTTTACCGAATTGGTGCTCGACGTTACGCAACCCGAGCAACTAACGGTGCGCTTGGCCACCGACCTGGAAGGCGAAGCCAATGAGATTGAACTCGGCCAAAGTGTGACCCTCCAGGCTATCTTCAATCCCAATGTTCAGGTGGATACCATCATCTGGCGGCCCGATTCCATTGGCATGGGCAACGAACCCCGGGTAGTTGTATCGCCATTAGAGACTACATCCTATACTGTAACCGTTATAGACATCAATGGCTGTAGCGATAGCGACAACCTCAACCTCATCGTACGCAAGTCGAGGCCGGTATACATACCCAATGCCTTCTCGCCCAACGACGACGGGGTAAACGATGTGCTGTTCATTCAGGCCCCCGACGGGCTCATCCGCAACATCAACTCGTTTATGGTTTTCAACCGCTGGGGCGAATCGGTATTTGAAGCCTTCGACTTTCAGCCCAACACGCCGGCGGTGGGTTGGAACGGCCGCTTCCGCGACCAGGCCCTCAATGCCGCAGTTTATGCCTATGTAGCTGAGATTGAGTTTACCGACGGTGAAGTCGTCATTTTTAAAGGCGACGTGATATTGGTGAAATAACGCCCTTAGTATGAGCAACATCCAATTCCCGGCCCAGGCCGGGAAGGGTCTTTTGATCTTAATTTTCCTGCTTGCCCTTTGGCGGCCGCTGTGCGCATCCTCTCCAGGATCGCGCACGGCGGCCGCCGAACGGCTGGAAGAGCAACTGCAACTGCTTATTCCCGACAGCGAAGCGGGCCATGCCACTGCCCGCGCCTATGCGCTTGAGCAATTGCAATCCTTCTTCGACGTCTTACAGGCCGCCAACATTTCGCGCCGGCCGGTAGACAAAGCCGTGGAATTGGTGCGACAGCAGGCCGAGGCCCGCTTTTTCCGCCAGCCGCACACCTTTGCCGGCTTCCCCGAGCTTTTTCGGTCGGGCGCTTTCAGCACCGCCAACACGGTCGCACTCTTTGCCCTTACCTTCGAGTACTTTGGCATTGGGTACGCCATTCAGTCCGACCGTTGGTCGCTCCATGTCGTAGCCGACCCCGCCGGCAAAGCCATAGACGCCTCCCCTACCCCCAAAGCCGGGCGGCGCGCCCAGCACATTGAGGAAGATTTTATACGCAACTACCTCGAACTGCTGCGCGCCTCCCACCTGCTGCCCGAAGAAGAATGGGCCCGCCCCGAGCGCGAGCTCTTCGATCGCTACTACCTGCCTGCCAACGACCGCATGTCATTGGCGCAGCTCGCCGGCTTCATGCACTACCAACAAGCCTTGGCCAACTACCGCGAGCGCAAGTATATGGACTGCATCGACTGGCTCGAACGGGCCCAGCGCCAGGGCGCGCAGCCCGCTTATGCCGTACTCC
>CAYOTJ010000557.1:0-2837 GCA_964406855.1 uncultured Saprospiraceae bacterium | reverse complement strand
CAGTCCACCGCAGTGACGTTGATTGCTCCCTCTGCTCCTGAAATTACCCATGTGACCGTCATTGAGTCGGCGGACTGTCATATAGCCAATGGCAGCATCACAGTCTATGTAGAGCCGGATGAACCAGGTAGCAATTGGCAGTACAGCATTGATAATGGCCTTAGCTGGCAGTCAGATGCCACTTTCAGCAACCTGCCTGCCGGCGAATACTTAATTGCCGTAAGTAGCCAGACCGGTAACTGTACGGTTTATTACCCCGATACCCTTTCGCTGATAGGAGGGCAAATACCAATGCTGGCCGGACTGGATTGGGTAGAACCCACTCAATGCGGCGTCGCCGACGGTCAGATTACCCTATTGACCCCGGGAAGTCCCAACGATTACCTGTATAGCATTGATGGCGGCCTTAGTTGGGCTGTCAGCCCCACATTTAGTCAATTGGCTGCTGGAGAATATGTAGCCGTAGTGCAATTGCTCAGCAATGGCTGTCGGAGTGAGCCCTTTGATACGCTGGCGCTAACAGCTACGGTGGGGCTTGCTTTCTCGTTTGTAGATGCCATTACTCCCGCTAATTGCCTCCAAAGCACCGGCGAGATCACGCTTATGGCCACTGGCGGCAACGGCGCCTACGAGTACAGTATTGACAACGGCCTCACCTGGCAAACGGAAGGGTATTTCCCCGGACTTTCTGCCGCCAATTATTTCGTACTGGCTCGCCAACAGAACGGCGATTGCCTCATGGACGAAGCCTTGCTCGTAGACCTGTATCCTTCTTTCGCACCAGATATCCAGTCGGTCAATTTTGAGTCGCCCACCGATTGCAGCCTTTCCGATGGTTTTATTGCCATCCGGGTGGTGGTCAGCTCTCCTCATCTGCAATTTAGTATTGACGGAGGGCAGCAGTGGTCGCCTGACCGACTCTTTGACGGCCTTGGCGGCGGTATTTTTCAGGTAGTCGTTTGGGATACGCTCACCGAATGCCGGGTAGAATATCCCCTGCCCATCGAGTTGGAGTCGCCTTTGCAGCCCGTTATTGAAGCGATAACCGTTTTGCAACCTTCTTCATGCCTGCCCTCTAATGGCGTTATTGATTTGCTAATGGCCGATACGAGCGTCTATTACGAGGTGAGTATCAACGGGGGCCAGGATTGGTATGTAGCCACCCATTTTACCGATCTGCTGCCAGGAACTTATCAGGTATTGGCGCGCAACCTCAACACTACCTGCCTCGTGAGCTATCCGGAGCTCATCAACCTGCTCCCTCCGGTTACATTGGTACTCGACAGCCTGCACGCCCAGCCGGCCACTACCTGTGAGGCCACCGATGGCCAGATTGCGGTATGGGCCTCGGGCGCGCCCGACCTTGACTACAGCATCGATGGCGGTCTCAACTGGGTCGATGATCCTGTTTTTGGACAGTTGCCTGGCGGCGTATACACCGTACTGATCCGGTCGGCCGCCGAACCCGACTGTATCCTGCAAACCGAGCCCCAATCGCTGGGCGGCGCTTTGGTCATGGCTTTCGATGGCATTGAGCTCACTGCCGCTCAAAATTGTATCGACCAAGGCGGCAGCATACAGTTGAACTGGGCGGGTAGCCCCGGCGCGCTTTTTAGCATCGACGGCGGTCAGAACTGGTCGGAAGAAGCACTCTTTGCCAACCTGCAACCAGGCGATTATCAACTGCTCATAGCCAACGCAACCTTCAGTTGCCAGGCAACCCTCGATAGCCTTCTTACCATCGTCGGGCCGCTCCCGCCAACAGTACTGGCCATCAATAGTCAGCCGGCCCAAAACTGCCTCGCCAACGATGGCGCCATCGCCGTGTTTGCTGCGGCCGGCGGCCGCCAGCAATATTCCATCGACGGCGGTCAGCAATGGGATCCCGACGGTATCTTCGACCAACTCGCCGCCGGCGCTTATGCCTTGTTCATACGCGATACCCTTACCGGATGTATAGCCCGCCATCCCGATAGCGTTTACATCGGCGGCATTCCGGTACTCGGGGCCGAAGTATTGTTGGAAATGCCGCCCGTATGCCCCGGTGATCAAACCGGCCGCATCAGCCTGCAAGCCACCGGAGGACTGGCGCCTTTCCGATTCCAATGGACAGATGAAACGGAAGGCCGGGAGCGTGCCCAACTGCCTGCCGGCGTCTATGAAGTTATCGTCAGCGATGCCCGCAACTGCGCCGATACCCTCGCCTTTGAGCTTCGCGAGCAGGTGTCCTTTGAGGCCGTCGCCGACCTCTTGGCAGATACGCTGCTCTGCCAGGGGCAGCAAGTAATTTACGACCTTGGCGGTTTCGAGCCACTCGCCGTCCAGTGGACGTCCGACGATGGCAGCTTCGTCTCCGACAGCCTCCGCCTAACGATTCGCCAACCAGGGCGTTATGCCCTCGAACTCATCACCATCGAAGGTTGCACCTTCCGCGACACCCTGTTGGTGCAAACCACCGAGGGCGCCTGGTTGGCCGATTTTCTGATGCCCATCGCCGCTGTCGCCGGCGATCCCGTGGTGTTGGTTGACATCACCTGGCCCGTGCCCGAGCGCATTGAGTGGGTCTACGATCCGGCCGCGGCTACCAGCTTAGCTTCATTGCCTACTCAGGAGGTGCTGCGCTTTGATTCGCCCGGCCTCTACACCGTCGGCCTCAAGGCTTATTCGGGCGACTGCTTCGGCTACCTCGAAAAGCCCATCCGCATCTATGGCGATCGCGACAGCCTCCAATTGCCCGTACAGCCTGCCGCCGTGCAGGCCATCCGCTCGTTTGAAGTATTTCCAAACCCCAACGCCGGAGCATTCCAGGCCAAGCTCACGCTCGCGCAGCCCCAGCC
>CAYOTJ010000556.1:0-2844 GCA_964406855.1 uncultured Saprospiraceae bacterium | reverse complement strand
CCTGTCATAGCGTGTATGTATTTGAGTGTGGTAACCCAAACATACACGCTTTTTTTATATACACCAAGCCCTTACCCCTACTTTTTTTGGTGAACTATTGATTTTACAGATCAGAAAATAAATTCAAACACGAACAAGGCAAAAAAAACACTCAAAATAGGAGCCTGGATTTTGGGCGTAGCATTGCTGCTTTTCATGTTAGTAATACCTTTTATGTCTTTTAAAAAGGAAGTCAACATGGCCCATGTGAAAAATCCATATTTAGGTGACTGGATTGTTGAATCCTCACCTGTTGAAGAAATACCAGTCTCGTCGGTAATTCGGTATTTTATTTCGGAAGATAATACCATACATGCCGATGTTAAATCAACATCTGGAAAGTCGTTAGCCTATTTCCGATTCATAAAACCCAATCACTACGATTATACAAAGTGTGAAGGGAAAATAAGTACAAATAAGGAAACAAGACTAGATTTTAAATCCTCTTTGAGACTAGAAGAACAAGAAATCGAGGTTTTGTGCCTTACCAAGGACGGTGATGAAGTCGGAATAATTAAAATGAAAAAATGAAAAACGTGCTAACACCTGAATAAGCCCCCCGCGTGAGGGGCAGCAGCGGTATGGCCCTTGAGGCGCTGGGCCAGCGCAGCGACAAAGCCCGGCGCCTCAAGGGCCATAATAGCGGATGACCCGACCCCTGCTGCTGCCCCCCTCCGCCAAAGGGGGCAGCAGCAGGGGGCACGCCCAAAATCCCCTAACCAACATTACTTTTTTTCATAAGATCGCCATATCTTGCACACGGCATAGCGCGTACGGCGGCCTGCCACCCGCTACACATCAAAACAAGGTATGATCACTGGAGAACTAAAATCGCAGATAGACAAAGTATGGGAAGCCTTTTGGACGGGCGGCCTCTCGAACCCCATCACCGTTATTGAGCAGATGACTTACCTGCTGTTTATACGACGCCTCGACGAGCTGCAAACCCAGAAGGAGGCCAAAGCCAACCTGCTGAAAACCCCGCTGGAAGACCCCCTCTATGCCCCCGAAGAAAACGAGCTGCGCTGGAGCCATTTTAAAAACATGGACCCCGAGGTGATGCACCGCCTGTTTACGAAAAACGATGGGGTGTTCGACTTTTTGCGGCAGGTGGGCAACCGCAGCGCGGCCTTCAGCAAGTTTATGAAGGGCGCTACCTTTATGATTCCTACCCCGAGGCTGCTGGCGCAGGTGGTGGAGATGATCTCCAACATAGACATGAGCGACCGCGATCCCAAGGGCGATGCATACGAATACCTGCTGCGCACAATAGCCAGCGCCGGCCAAAATGGCCAGTTTAGGACGCCCCGGCACATCATCCGGATGATGGTGGAGATGGTGCAGCCCCGGCCCGACGACCTCATCTGCGACCCCAGCTGCGGCACGGCGGGCTTCCTCACGGGGGCGGGCGAGTACATACGCGAGCATTACGCGACGGACCTGTATACCGATGCCGTAAAAAACCACTTCCAGGAGAAGATGTTTATGGGCATGGAGTTTGACCCCACCATGATCCGCATTGGGGCCATGAACCTGATGCTGCACGGCATTGAAAACCCCCAACTGCTGGATGTAGACGCCCTGAGCGAAGCCAACAGCGGCTTTGTGGAAAAAGCCACGCTAGTGCTGGCCAATCCGCCCTTCAAGGGCAGCCTCGACCGCGAGGCCGTGGATGGCAAAATACTGAGCGTAGTAGACAGCAAAAAGACGGAGCTGCTGTTTTTGGCCCTCATACTGAAGGGCCTGAAGCTGGGCGGGCGGTGCGCCGTCATTGTGCCCGATGGGGTGCTGTTTGGGAGCAGCAAAGCCCACCTCCAAATACGCCGCGAGCTCATAGAGCGCCAAAGGCTGCAAGCCGTCATCTCTATGCCCAGCGGGGTGTTTAAGCCTTATGCCGGGGTGAGCACGGCGGTGCTGCTGTTTACAAAAACCAACAGCGGCGGCGCCGATGAGGTGTGGTTTTATGACATGCAGGCCGATGGCCTGAGCCTCGACGACAAACGACAGCCCATAGCCGCCAACGATATACCCGACATCGTGAGCCGATACCACAACCTGCCCGCCGAAAAGAGCCGCCGACGCACCGATAAGAGCTTTATGGTGCCCGTGCAGGAAATACAGCACAACAAATACGACCTCAGCATAAATCGCTATAAAGAGGTGGTGTACGAAGAAAAAACCTACGAAAAACCAGCGGCCATCATTGCCCAGATAGAAGCCCTCGACCAGGAACGCGCCGGGCTGTTGGCACAACTCAAAGCTATGCTGGTATGAGCGGAGAATAGCCGCTTTTTTTTGTAAAAACCTTAAATTAGGAGGTGGGTATGAAGTGGGAAATGGTGAGATTGGGGGATGTTGTAGAAACTTCAAGTGGGGGGACGCCCAATCGTTCGGTTCAAAAGTACTGGGTAGATGGAAACATTCCATGGATCAAATCCGGTCAGTTAAAGGATGGTGTAGTGGAAAGTGCAGAAGAGTATATTTCGGAAGAAGGACTAAAAAATTCAAGTGCAAAGTTTTTTAAAAAAGGCACCTTGTTATTGGCATTATATGGGGCTACTGCGGGAAAGTTAGGCTTCTTAGGATTAGACGCAACAACAAATCAAGCGATTTGCGCTATTGTCCCGAAACATGGAAATTTAGATACGAAGTATTTGTATTATTATCTATTGAGAAAGCGCAATAAAATTATTAGCGATAGTGAAGGAGGTGCGCAACCTAATATAAGTCAAAACTATGTTAAAGACCTCCAAATCCCCCTCCCCCCGCTCGCCATCCAAAAGCGCATAGCCGAAGTATTGGATG
>CAYOTJ010000555.1:0-2848 GCA_964406855.1 uncultured Saprospiraceae bacterium | reverse complement strand
CCACTAACCCTAAGCCACGACGATCCCCGAGCCGTAGTTTTTGCGACTGCCGCTCCCAGATCTGCTCACGCCGGGCGGCTCGCATAGGCGCTTGGATGCGGTTCTTCATGCTTCTACAGCTCGGGGATCGCCAACGCTATCCTCCGGTTCGGGGAGCGCCCCGGGCACAAATCCGTCACCTCAAGCCCTAAGCCGCTAACCCAAGCCGCGACGGTCCCCAAGTCAGGATGAAGCCCCAAAACAAAGCCGCAGCGGTCATTTTTTTTGTACTTTTGCGACCGCACAAAATCGAACACACAATGGGCTCAAGAAAAAATATCGTTGCAGGCAACTGGAAAATGCACGCCACCTATGAAGAAGGGCGCAACTTAGCGGCGGCCGTAGCAGACGGACTGCAACCCTCCGATACGGTGGTGGTGCTCGGCGCGCCTTTTATACACCTCAACGGCTTGCACCACCTCATCAACGACGTGAACAATCTCTACCTGGCCGCGCAAAACTGCCATCAGGAGAAGCAAGGAGCCTATACGGGCGAGGTGTCGGCCGCCATGCTGCGCTCCGTAGGCTGCGACTACGTTATTTTGGGGCATTCAGAACGCCGCGAATATTTTGGCGAAACCGACGAGCTGATTGCCGCCAAAGTGAATGCCGCACTGGCGCACCAACTTAAGCCGATCTACTGCTGCGGCGAAAAATTGGAAGTGCGCGATGCCGGAAGCCATCTGGATCTGGTAGCCGGCCAGATCAAAACAGGCTTGTTTCATCTCAGCGCCGAGGATTTTGGCCAGGTAGTGATTGCCTACGAACCCGTATGGGCCATTGGCACGGGGCGTACGGCTTCGCCGGAGCAGGCGCAGGAGATGCACGCCTACATCCGCGGATTGGTACGCAAGCAATACGGCGAACCGGTAGCCGACGGGCTTTCCATCCTATATGGCGGCAGCGTAAAGGGCGCCAATGCCGTGGAGCTGTTTGCACAACCCGATGTAGACGGCGGCTTAATAGGCGGCGCATCGCTGAATGCAGCCGAGTTTGTGACCATCATCGAGGCTTGTAATCAAAATGAGAATAATTACCGCAAATAAGCGCAATTATTAGCGATAAGTCTTTACATTTGCTTAACGCAAGCACAGGGCGCGGGTAAGGGCTTCTTTACCCGCGCCGCTATTGAGAACACAAGCACCGACGGGCACAAAAACACACTATGAATAATCTTGTTACGCAGCGGTTTATTAAGTGTCATGACAAACTTCGGGAGACAGGCATCGTGCGGTCCAGCCGGCAGTTTGCTATGGCCTTGGATTATCTGCCACAAAGTTTAAGCGAAATATTGAAAGGCCGGCGCGATGTCACCATAGAGGTGTTGCGCAAAGCCGTAGAGGCGTACAAGATCAACCCCATCTACATCATGACGGGGGAGGGGCCCATGTTTATGACGGAAGACGACAACAAGACCTTCCGGGTGCTTACCATTGTGACCAACAGCCAGGACGACGAACGCATTGTGCATGTACCCATACCGGCCCAGCCGGCTTATGCCACCGAGCTCGCCGATCCCTCTTTTATTCAGGACCTGCCATCGTATACGCTGCCCGACTATAAATATAAGGTGGGCACGCATCGCTCCTTTGATGTGGCCGGCGACAGCATGGAGCCTACCCTCTTTGAAGGGGATAAGGTCATTTGTAGCTTTTTAGACCCCTCGCTTTGGGAATCGAGCATCAAAAACAGCTACGTTTATGTGATTGTGACCCGGGGCGACGTCATCATCCGCCGCATCAACAACCTGCTTAAAGAGGAAAAGGAACTGGAGTTGTTTTCAGACAACAACTACTATGATTCCTATCGCATTCATCAGAACGACTTGCGTGAAATATGGTATGTGCGGGCGAAAATCAGTCCTTTTTTGCCTTCGCCTCAGAATGTAAAAAACTACTTGCAGGACGAAATTCGAGAGCTGCGCCAGGCAATGGTGCAGCAGGCTCAGTTGATAGACACCCTCAACGATACCATCCGGAAAATGCTGCCTTAGCGCAACCGCCTCTTAGCTTTTCTGCTTTATTTTGCCGGTATAGTTATGCGGCGTAAGGGCTTTTAGCTCTGCCTTTACACGCTCGTCTACCCCCAACGTGTCGATGAAGGCGTGGAGGCTGGGCCGGTCAATCTGGCCATTGCCGCGGGTCAGGGCTTTGAGCGCTTCGTAGGGCTCGGGGTAGCCTTCGCGGCGAAGTATCGTTTGGATGGGTTCGGCCAGCACCATCCAGTTGGCGTCTAAGTCGGTATTGAGCTGTTCGACATTGAGCAGCAACTTGGACAGCCCTTTGAGCACCGCTTCAAAAGCAATAAGGGTATGGGCCATAGGCACGCCGAGGTTGCGCAGCACCGTGCTATCGGTGAGGTCGCGCTGTAGGCGGGAGATGGGCAACTTTTCAGCCATGTGGGCAAAAAGGGCGTTGGCTATGCCAAGGTTGCCTTCGGCATTTTCAAAGTCTATGGGGTTGACCTTGTGGGGCATGGCGCTGGAGCCCACCTCGCCGGCAATGGTGCGCTGCCGGAAGTACTCCTGAGAGATGTACGTCCAGAGGTCGCGGCACAGATCTATGACGATGGTGTTGATGCGGGCGAGGGCGTTGAGCTGGGCGGCTAAGTAATCGTAAGGCTCAATCTGGGTAGTGGGAGAGGTGCGCAGCAGGCCGAGATCGCGGCTGACAAAGTTGTCGGCAAAGGTATGCCAGTCAATGTTGGGGTAAGCGGCGTAGTGAGCGTTGAGGTTGCCGGTGGCGCCGCCAAACTTGGCATGATGGCGCACTTGCTTGAGGAGGGCATGCTGACCGGCAAGGCGCTGTAC
>CAYOTJ010000554.1:2621-2851 GCA_964406855.1 uncultured Saprospiraceae bacterium | reverse complement strand
CCCGCTCCCAACTGTACCGGCTACCATGCGCTGCGCGAAGAGGTGGCGCGCCATTTTGGGGCTTATGGCCTCCCATTGGGCCCTGCCTTGCTCTGCGAACAACACCAGGCTCCCCCGGGTGAATATTGGGTGGAAATAACCGCCGGTAACGCGCGCGCATCGGGAAAGATGCTTGTCAGACCCGATCCGATTGCGCCCTGATTTGTAGCGTCGACGCCAAAGATGCCAAC
>CAYOTJ010000554.1:0-2611 GCA_964406855.1 uncultured Saprospiraceae bacterium | reverse complement strand
AAAAAAGCGGCGCCCTGCTGAGGCGCCGCTGTGTTTCAATAACTTAACAGACGGATAAAAAGATAACCAACAGTCGGATGACTATTTGTTCACAATTATTTCAGCGCCAAGCGCCTGCGCGCCCGTGCCGCCTAAAAAGCCCTTGGCAAATACCGTATAAATTTTACCCGCTTCCAGCGTGATGGCAGGCAGCACAAGAGCTACCGTACTGGTGCCTGCTACGCGTACATCGAGGTTGTACGTACCTGCATCGAGGGGCGTAAAGGCCGTAGAACCCTTGAAGGCCGTATTCGGGAACACCACGGCGCCTGAGCTGGCCACAGCAATATCTACGGCCGGAGCATTAGGCGACAGGTGCACAAAACGCACATGAGCCTTGCCCGAAGCCGGCGCCGTAAGGTCGTCGCCCAGCGCAATGGCAGAGATTTTCGACAGAGAATCGACGGCAAAGATGGTATAGTTCCTGTCTACATCGAGCATGATGTCGGCATTGATAACCGTAGTGCTCGTGCCCGCTGCATTTACCTTAATGTTGCGGCTGCCCGACTCCACGCGCAGATAGCCCGTATTGCCCGGAAAATTGAGCGCGGCCGTATTTTGCTTCTCATCGTCGATGAGGAGGTCAACGCCAGGCGCATTCGGAGAGGCATGCACAACCATGACGTTGGCGTAGGTTTTGTTGTCTTCATCCTTGTCGCAACCCGTGAACGTTACTACGGCAGCCAGCATCATCAGCGGCGCTGCAAACGAAAGCCATGTTTTCATCTTGTGATCTTTTGGTGATGAAATAATGACCGTATAACCTCATTCTGCACGGGCTGTTCATCAAGAATGTCTACGAACCTGCCGAGTGTAAAAAACTTTACATTTTGACGCGGTGATAACGCCTTACCTCTGCAACCTAAGCTCTTGTTTTTTTAGGGGCTACCGCCGGCCCGCCCGTATGGCCGCCTGCCCCATGAAGCACAATGCACGGGCGGTCCGTCGGCCGGGCTATCCGGTCGCAGGAGCTCCCTGCTATCCCTTAGCCGGGGCCGCCTGCTAAAAAGAGGTTGGCCCTGCCTTCGGCTTTTGATGCTGTTTGAGCGACGGGATTTGACGGAGCTGGATTTTTTAGATAGGATTTTTCAGACAGGACTTTTGGATTTTACAGGATTTCCCAAGTTGCTGCGGCAGCTTTCTGTTCAAGCCCTCACGCTTCACTCCTCCACTCCTCACGCCCCGGACAAGGGGGCGCAGCGGTATGCGTGAGGCACGAGCGCATAATAGCGGAGCACCCGGCGCCGCGCAAGATGTCAAAGGGAGTAGATGCCATGCGGCGTGGCCCAAAAAAAGAAAAAACAAAAAATGGGTTGCGACGATTGTAACTGCGGCGCTTCGGCAGGTTTTGCATACAGCGGGGTCGGGTATAGTTCTCCAAGCTAAGACGAGTGAGAAATTGACGCGGCTATTTTTTCGGCTGGCCAGGCAAAAAACGCCGGCACGGCCTAAGCTATGGCGAGGCTTTTTAACGCCGCCAGACGAAAAAAGAGCAAGTCAAGATTCATAAATCCCGGCTCGGAGAACCATAAACACAACACACTATGCACAAAACCTGCCGGCACAAAAGATACGTTTATTAGCGGGTAATAACAATTTTGCCCGCCCATTGGACCGCGCCCTGGCGGAGCTTAGCCCAGTACAAGCCGGGAGGCAAATCGGCGGTAGACAAGCGTACCTGGCTGCTGCCTAAGGGTACCTGGACGAGCGGCGCCACGAGGCGGCCAAGGGCATCGTAGAGGCCGAGCTGACAATCGGCATCCAAGCCGGCCCCAAACTCGAACACCAGGTAGGTCGTAGCCGGATTGGGGTAAACCCGCAGTCCGGCGGCGAAGCCGGCTTCGTGGATACCGGTAAGGGTCTCTACCCGAACCGGCGCCGAGATGAACTGGCACCCATTGCTATCGGTAAGCCTCAAAACATACCAGCCGCCGGCTAAGCCCGAGGGGTCTTCTTCGCTGGAGACTTCAGCTCCGTTGAGCAGCCAGGCGTAGACATAAGGCGGCGTACCTCCGCTGAACGTTATGTCGATGGCGCCCGTTTGGCTGCTGTTGACGTCGGGCTCAACGCCTACGACCGTCATGGCAAAGGCTGGCGGTTCTTCCACACTGACCTCGCCGAAACGCTGGCAGCCTCGGGCGTCGCTCACCAACACCTCGTAGGTACCTGCTGGCAGGTTAGTTACGGTAGCCGTGTTGCCGCTGTTGCTCCACAGATAGGTATAGCCGGGCACGCCCCCATTGGCCGCCACACTGGCCGCGCCGTCGGCGGCGCCGGGGCAGGAGGCGCCTTCTGCCGTTAGCGTCAAAGACATGGGCTGGGGCGCTTCAACGGTAAAGGAACACTGGCCGGCATTGCCACTGGCATCGGTATAGCGGAAGGTATTGACGGTGATGCCGGGCGGGTATACGCTGCCGCTGGGCAGGCCCTCAATTTGCTGGGGCAATCCGTCGGCGCCGCAGTTGTCGGCAACGGTAGGCCATGCAAAGGTAGCCACGCCGGCGCAGCTCACTGTGCCTATGGGCGCAGGGCATTGCACCACAGGAGCAATGGCATCGCGCACCACCACTGC
>CAYOTJ010000553.1:0-2854 GCA_964406855.1 uncultured Saprospiraceae bacterium | reverse complement strand
CGCCTAAGCCCTGATTGGTTCCGCCGGTTGCGGGCGCCGGGGGGCGACTGCTGCCGCGCTTATTGCGCTTGCCGGTGAGGAGGCCGATGTTGGCGCCCTTCATGATGTAGCCAAAGCCGGCGGTGATGTCTTTGGTGCGGGTCTCGCTGAGGATTTTGCTGGTAACGCTGAGGGCAAGGTTGCGCGACTGCTTGTAGTCGAAGTTGAACGACATGCCGTTTACGAGCGTAGCCTCAATGGCCAGCATGGGCTGGAAGCCCTCCTGGATGACGAGGTCGGGTATCTCTAACCTCGGGTAGAAGTTGAAGAAGATGGTATCCTTGCCGCCCTGGTTTTGGCTGGCTAAGTAGTCGAGGCCGGTGCGGTAGGTGTTCACCGTGAAGGTCGATTTATAGCCGTGCGAGATGTTGAAGTTGCTGAATATCTTCTTAAACGCCGGCAGCTTGGCCAGACCGCTGTAGGTGGCGCGCCAGTTGGGGCGCGGCATGGTATTGAAGAGGTTCATATCCATGCTGCGGGGGTCTTGGGCGGTATAGGCCGCTACGAAGGCCGAGAGGATTACGTCCTGCTGGGTGCGGCCGTAGCCGTCGGTATAGCCTTGCGCCGCCTGGGAGGGGTCGAGGTGAGGGCCGGTACCGAGGCGCTGCGAGATAAGGGGGCGGTTGTTTTCGAAGGTTCTGAACAACTGCACGATCTGCTCGTCGTTATCCTGGAACAAGGTTCTGAGGGCCGAGTAAGATACCGACAGGTTGCCGCCGTAGGTGGGCACGGCATGCACATAGTCGAAGACGTCGTTTTTGGTGGTGTCTTTAAACGTCTCGGTATAGTTTTCGGCAAACTGCTTGGAGATGTCGATTTCGATGCGGAAGTCGGGGTATGGCTCCAGCGTAAGTCGGCCGTCGATGGTTTGGGTGTAGGTTTGCACCACGTCGCGGTTGAAGAATACGCTGTTGGTGATCCATCGGCGGTTGTCGTAGAGCCAGTCGCCATTGCCTTCGGCGGGGTTGAAGCGCTGTTCGTCGGAGAGGGTACGGATGCGGGGCTGCCAGCCGGCTACGAAACCGATGCCGGGGGCGCCAAAGCCCTGGTCCATACCCAATAGCGACGACTGCGGCATAAAGCCGGGGATGGTGGTGCCCAACTGCTCGGAGAAGTTGAGCCTGGCTTTGCGCACCAGCAGCAGGGGCCTGATGAGGGCCCGGGCGAGTTGGCTGGGCTCGGCGTCTTTAGCCTGCCGACCTTGGGGTTGAGCCGGCGAATCGGGGTTGCGCTGGTCGACGGGCGTGCGCGAGGGCGTGCGGCCGGCGGGTCGGGCAGGTCGGTTGATGGCCTTTAGTAACTTCGACTGATCGTAGAGTTTGTCGACGCTCAGGTCGGCTGTGAGCTGCCGGGTTTGGCCGTTCTGGATGACGTTGCCGAGGGTATCCACGTTGAGGGCGGCGGCATTCCAACTGTAGTTGGCGTTGTATTGCGCGCGCACCGACACCCAGTCCATAAACGGCAGGTAGCGTATGGGCAGCGTATACGAGGCATTGATGGTATGCTGATACAGCTTAGGACGGCCAAACTGCTGGACGTTGTTCCAGATGCTGTCGCGGCGGAAGCGCTGAATATCGCTGCGGTTGAGGTTTTCGAGCATCCAGATTTCGTCGGGTTCGTCAATGACGGCGTTGTTGGAGGCGTTGAAGCCGAGTTTGAGCGCCTTGGTGAGGTCCCACTGGAGGTCGTAGGTGCGGTTCCAGAGGAATCGCTTGTTGAAGAAGGTATTAAACCGCTCGTCTACGCCGGCAAATCGGTAGCTGGTGCGCGCAAAGCGCCGGTCCATGACGGTGTTGAAGGTAAAGCTATTGGGCAGCGGGTTGAGGTTGAACTCCTTGATGATGCGCAGCGGTTTGGCATTGAGCCCCTTGAAGGGTTCGAAGTACTTAATGTTTCGGGAGAAGGTATAGTCGAGGCCCCCGGTTTGCTGCACCTGGTTGTCGTTGGAGATGAGGGGGTCGCTGCGGTCGGTTTCCGTGACGCCGTAGCTGACGCTGAAGTTGGAGATGTCCCAGGGTTTGGGCGAACCCGTGGCATTGGACTTCTCCTTGCGCACATTGGTGAAGTTGTAAGAATTGATCTGTACTACTTCCTGGGCCTGCTCGCGGATGGAGTCGCGCACTTCGCTGGTAGGCGCGCTGTTGAGCTTGTCCTTGAGGCGGATGTCGAGGTCATAGGGGTCGTACTCCGGCGTATTGGCGGTACGCGACACCTGGGTATAGAACGGCAGGCGCACGCCCCAGTCGTCGGGCAGGAATTTGCCAAAGTCGAGGTTGGCCGCCACGTCGTAGCCAAAGGTGCTCTCGCGGGCGCGCTGGCCTACGCGGTCGCTGATGGCGCCAAAGCCGATGGAGCTATAGTTGCTGGCTGCGGTGACGGTGCCGAGGTCGGCTATCTGAAGGTCGAGGCGGGCGATGGCGGCCGTAGAGCCTCTTTCGTCTAAGCCTGTGACGCGCAACTCGTTGGCCCATACCTCTACCTTGTACTTGGCGCCCAGGTCTTGTTCATTCACGGGGTTGCGCACGCCTATCATCATCACTTTTACAAAGCCGAGGTTGGGGTTGCCCCTTACCTTGATGGTGTGGCTGGCGTTGGGCTGGTCTTCGGGCGTGTAGTTGCGCACATACTCGCGGGTGACGTCGAGGCCCAGATCATTGCGCTCCTCCTTGAGGCTGCGCAGGATGGCGAGCGGGAAGTTGAGCTCATTATCGGAGCGCCACACTTCGCGCTTGTAGGTGTCGCTATTGGTGTTGAGGCCGGTAAGTATGGACGAGTCCGACATCACCAGCGGAATCTCATATTCGTAGTAGTTCTC
>CAYOTJ010000552.1:0-2857 GCA_964406855.1 uncultured Saprospiraceae bacterium | reverse complement strand
AGCCTCAACGACTCGCTCAATTGCCCCGAAGGCGTATGCACCGGCCTCCTTTTATCCGTAGCGCTGCCCAATGAGGCCGGCGATTCCACCATAGTTCGCAAGGATGTACTTGCGCAAACAGCCACATCTGGAAACACCTACTGCTTTGCCACAGAAAATGTACCCAATCTGCGGTTGGAAGACATCGTAATAAAAGTGACGCCTAACAACCAGACAGGGTTCATAAAGCTCTCCCCTTTAGAAATATACCCCTATCCAGAAGGTAGTTTTGCACGGATAGAGGGGCTTATCTTTCCTGCCAGCCAGGCCAATCCGCCTAATTCCGGGGGGTATTTATACGAAGTTGTTCAACCTCCGGGGCAGTGGATTGGCTTAGGCGCATGGGTTGTAAGTCACAATGGCGCTACCTACCCCGGCACCCCGCCTGTTCAGTACGTCGAAGCTCAAACAACGCCGCCTACTTCCGAGCCGCACCATCTCGCCCTTTTTATCGAATCCGACGCCCTGCTCTTTCAGCCCTACACCGCCTTGAGGGGCGCATTGGTGGAAGGAAGCGACAACCTGCGGCATCAGCTTGACATTTACTTCGCGCCCTACGCTGATCTGTGTGGCTTGCTGATTGTAGACCTCATGATAGATGCCGGCACGCGATTTGTTTTTTCAGACGGAGAAATTGGTTTTGCCAACAACACCAGTTGCCTGATGCTGGCCAATGGAGGCGAGCTACAGGTAAGCGAGGGGGGCCATCTGCTTTATGGCAATCAGGGCATTGGGCTATTGGGCTTATTTAATCGGGGCATGCTGCGTCTTGAGCCCCACAGCACCTTAAAAATCAACACGCGGGTAAGCTTGCTGGGGCAGGGGCCTTATCAATATGGCTATGTCGATCTACAGCCCGGCAGCAGGCTTATTTTTGGGGAACACAGCGGCTTAGACCGCCAAAACCCCAACAGCGGTATGCGGTTGAAGGTACTCATGAACGGCGGCGCAATAGACGACAGCCAACTCACCCCCGACGAACGCGCCCTCATTGAGCGCATTTACCCGGATCTGACTCAACCCCAACCTGGCGCCGTAACCGTATTCCCGAACCCTGCTACCAACTACCTGCGCTTAGCCCTAAACGCGCACTTCCCAGACGGCCCGGCTCAATGGGAGCTCATTGATACCAACGGCCGTAAAGTAGCCGGTGGCAGGTTGGCCTGGTCTGTTTATGAAGGAGCAGTCACTCTCCCCGATCTATCTCTCCCCAAGGGCATTTATCGCATTCGGGTGATGCAGGGCGAACACGTAGCCCAAGGCTCAGTAATGTGGCTGGGCGAATAGCCCTAAAACCCAACAATAGTCTTGTTCAGCGGACCGGCATAGTGCGCGTAGGCTTCTGGAGTTATGCCTAAAACCCAACAATAGTCTTGTTCAGCGGCGGCCGAGGAAGGTGCGCGCCATCCGGATGCCATCCTATAGCGGGCTACCTTACCTGACCGCCGCTGTCCATTACGCCCTAAGCGGCTACGGCTTCTTCCATTACCGCTTCTTTGATGCGGCGAATCAGTTCGGGCTCGTTCACCTGAGGCACAGAAAACAAATCGGCCCCTGCCCGGTCGTCTACTACCTCTATTTGCATTTCCCGGGCCAGGGTTTTAGCCAGATCGCCCATTTGCCGGGCATACTGCTCGCCTTTTCCAATGGCCATAAATAAGTCAATAATGCCGGCGCGGATCAGTTCGTAGCGGTCTACGGCCGCCAACAACTGTCGCTGGGTTTTGTATTGGGTGTTTTTTCCGGTACGGCGAATCTTACTGCGCAACTCTTCGGGCGAGTACCCCAGCAAGGCGGCGCGATAGTTCCACCAGTTGGCTGCCTCGCCGTCGTTGTGCTGCTTGTAGCGACGCAGGTGCTCGCGTTCGCTGGCTTCCTGACAACTCACCTTACCCATGGCGCGGGTGAGATCCAATAAATGCATAAATTGCTGGGAAGACAGAATATTGTCGGTTCGCTCCATCTGGGAAGACAGCCAGTTGGCGCAACGCTGCTTATTGCGGCTGCGCGAGCGCAGGGCTATTTGCTTGGCCAATTCCAACGACAGATAGTAATCGTCAACGGGCAGCGTTTCCCTTGTCTTCCGGGGCGCATAATCCTGCATGCGCACGGGCTTGCGAATGCTGTCAGCAAATTCATAAAAGTCATTGATCCACTTGCGCGCCTCCTGGGCGTAGTAGTGATTGGCCAATTCCAGCGCCTGATAAAGCTGGGTAGCCAAAACGACCTTTGTACCTTTTTTGCTGATTAAGATGGGCAAGTCCATAACTGCTATTTTTTGATTACCAACACAAATATACGGCTATTGTTTTTATTTGTCAATACTTAAAACAATTTTTTTTCACCAAAATGCTGTTTTTATTCTTTTTAGCCTTTTTTATCTCCTTTTTGCCTAAGGCAAGTACAAGCCCCCTTACGCTTGGGCTTAGATTTTAAAACAAAAATATATTTTCAATAAATATTCTCAAAAAAATGACATCCGCTTAAATCTGCAATAATTCGTCATCCGCCCTGAGCTTTACAGCAAGCCAAGCCGCAACCGCTGCCCTTCCCCAACAGGCATAAGCCCAGCCCCAATACAGGATGCTGCAACAGTTGGCCCGCACAGCCCGATACCAACCGGGCGGCCCTCGACGCCTGGCCGTTATATAATTGCACTTTGAGAAAGCTCGCGCCCTTTCAGCCCTAAATAGATAATGGCGCGCTATAGTTCTCCAAGTCAGGATGAGTGAAAAATGGACGCCGCTGTTTTTTCGGCTGGGCAGGCAAAAAACGTAGACATAGCCTAAGCTATGGCGAGGCTTTTTAACGCCGCCAG
>CAYOTJ010000551.1:0-2861 GCA_964406855.1 uncultured Saprospiraceae bacterium | reverse complement strand
ATATTTGAAGCGAAACATGCAAGCACTGTGGCCTATGCGTAAGTTCAGGATAGTATCGTTGTTGGAAGATCGTTGGCGCCGCCTCCCCCGGCTCAATGCGCCGGCCCGGCTGAAGTTGGGCAATATTCTGAGTTCGCGCCGCCTTCGGCTGCTGCTGCAACTGAAATGGTGGGAGGATACCCTGTCATCGATTGTAAATGTACTGTTGCGGCTGGGCGCCATTTTTCTGATGATCATTTTGGTGGTGTTTTGCTATCGGGTATTGCAGGATCAGGGCTACGCCATAGAGCCATTTAGCGTGCCCAAGGCTATGGCCGAGAGCGGTTACGATGGCGTGGTAATGGCGCGCAAACTACGCGACGAGGTGGCCATGCTCAAAGAGATGGCCCGGTCGGTAAAACAAGACTCCGTGCAACTGTTAGACCAAAATCAGCCGGAGCTCGACCTGGCGGTGATGGGCATAGGGGTATCGCTGCGTTCGATCACCTACCACCTCCGCGAGTTGCTGGGGCGCAAAAACCTAACCATAAGGGGCGAGGTGACCCAAGAGGGCGCGCGCTACCAACTCACGCTGCGCATGACGGGCTTTGCCCCCCGCCGCTACACCCTGCCCATAGACGCAACCCAGCCTCATCTGGCGCTCGAAGGGCTGCTGCGCAAGGCAAGCGAGGCCATACTGCACAACCTCGACCCCTACCGACTGGCCGTGATCTGCTACCGCGAAAAGCGATACGATGAGGCCGTAGCGCTGGTGCGCCGCATTCTGCAAGAGCGCCCCGACGAGGCCCACTGGGCCTACATTGCCTGGGGCAGCATATTAGAAGAGCAACGCCAAACGGAGGCCGCGCTGGAGAAGTTCAGGCGCAGCGTAGAGATTGCCCCCGACTTCGGGCTGGGCTGGTCGAGGTTGGCCTGGGCCTACAATGCCCTCAACCAGAAAGACAAAGGCATAGCGGCCATGCGCCGGGCGGCGGCCCTCTCCATCGAAGAAGAAGGCCCCGATCGCTGGCTCAACTTAGGCTGGATGCTGGTGCATAGCGGCCATTCGGCCGGCGCCGACAGCGCCTTTGCCCAGGCGGCTACATTCAGCAAGCACGAATCGCTGGCGCTGGGGTCGTGGCTCGATAGCAAGATTACCCGGGGCGACACAACAGGCATGGCCGACATCACCCGCAGGTTGGAAGCCGTAGTCAAAGACGACGCCAACGGCTACCTCATGCTGGCGCTGGCCAGCATGACGAGAGCCGATACCGTACGCGCACTGACCTTGGTGAAGGAAGCTTTTGAGTTGGACCCCTCCTACCTGCCGGCAGCCCGCATAGGCATACAGGCGGCCTACTACCGGGGAAATAAAGAGGAAGCCATAAACATATACAATCGCATCGACTGGTCGAACGCCAACAAAGCAGCCTATCAGGCACAACAGATACACAACTTTGCCGCCATGAGCCTGAATGAAATGGGCCGGCACAACGGAGCCTTTGAAGCCGTGCGCAAGGCCATAGATCAGGATCCCCGCGTGCCTTTTCCCTACACCACCCTGGCGGAGACTTTCGCCTTCGAGCGCCAATGGGACAGTTGCCGGCACTACATGACGCAGGCCCTGCGGATGGGCTTCTCGCCCGGCGACTTCGACCTCCGCGTGCCGCCTTACCCTGAGCTGATGAAACAGCCCTGGTTTAGAAAGCTCCTGGAAGAGGGCAAGCTCAAGGGGTAAATTTTTTTGGGCCACGCCGCATAGCATCTACTCCTTTATCACCCTGCGCGGCGCCGCCACCACGTCCGCCGTCGCTGCGCTAGTCGGCTACCACCACCACGCCCTCGTTACACTCGGTCGGGTAAACGTCCTCGCTGCGCTCATCCGGGTAAACGTCCTCATTGCATTCGGCCGGGTAAAAATCTTCGCTGCGCTCTTCCGGGTACCGCGTCTTCGTGCCTCAGCCGGGTAAAAACTTCACCCCCTGGTCCGGACAAAAAGGCGCCAGAGCCTGTATCAGACTTGTTCAGCGGGATCATCAAACGGCCGCAAGGGGCGGTTTGGCTGAAAATGCATCAGGGTTGCGCGCTTTTCCTTACATTGCGCCGCAATTATCCGACCGGCGTTGTCGTTTTGGTAAAGATTCGTAAATTGACCCTCCATTTGGGTATCAGTTGAAAGCAAAAGGTTGAAAGCAAAAGGTGAAGCATCTCGTTCCGCATTTTATCCAGGATCAGTATCAAAAGGGGAATCGCCACGGCTATCTGACGGCGGGGACGTTGTTTGTAGACCTCTCCGGCTTTACTCCGCTTACCGAAGAACTCATGCGCAAAGGCAATGCCGGCGCTGAAGAGCTCTCCGTATTACTCAATGAAATATTCAGTCCGCTGGTAGAGCTTGTTTATGCCCGCGGCGGTTTTATACCCTACTTTGCGGGCGACGCTTTTACAGCAATATTCCCCGACGAGCCCGGCAATGGGTCTGCTCAGGCCCTACTGGCTACGGCGCTTATGGCCCGCCGGCTGTTTGTGGAGCGCGAAAGCCAATTCGGCAAATATACCATCAGCATCAAGACGGGGCTTTCCTTTGGCCGGGTCGAGTGGGGGATTGTGGGCGAAGAGCTGCGCACTTTTTATTTCCGGGGCGAGCCCATCGACCGCTGCGCTTACTGCCAGTCGTTGGCAGGCAGCTTGGATATTGTCATCGACCAGCATCTGCTCGATTTGCTGGGCCCTACCCCCCCTGCGGTAGAAGAAGTGGGTTGGCAGGCCTATCGGCTGGCGGCCAATTTGCCCGTTCCTCAACTGCCCAAATCTCCGGCTGTCTTGCCCGACATCAGCCGGGAACAGGCGTTGGTCTTTCTGCCCGAGCCTGTGACCGACTA
>CAYOTJ010000550.1:502-2865 GCA_964406855.1 uncultured Saprospiraceae bacterium | reverse complement strand
CGGCCTCTACGAAGCGCATACCCCGCAAGCCATCGGCCACGGTGGGAAAGTCGAGGTGAAGTGGGTCGGGGGTCTCCCCTGCCCCGCGCGCCCGAATGCAACGGGCTACATTGCGGTAGATATTGGCAAAAGCCTCTAAGTACCCTTCCGGGTGGCCGGCAGGCAGCCGGGCGGCAGCCTGCGCCGCCGCAGAAAGCCCTACGCTACCCGTGCGCAAATGCTGTACGGGCCGATCGAGCCATTTTACCACTAAGGTATTGGGCTCCATCTGCCGCCATTCTATGCCGCCTTTTTCGCCATAGACCTGTATCGTGAGGCCGTTTTCTTCTCCGGCGCTGATCTGGCTGGCGTACAGCAGTCCGCGGGCGCCATTGCTGAAACGCAGCAGCACATTGCCGTCATCATCAAGCCGACGGCCCGGCACCAAAGCCGAAATATCGGCGCAAAGCTCGCTGATGTGCAGCCCCGTGATGTACTCGGCTAAGTTTTCGGCATGGGTGCCTATATCGCCCATCGCGCCGGCTATGCCCGATCGGGCAGGGTCGGTGCGCCAGCCTGCCTGCTTGGAGTCGGTATCTTCCAATTTGGTGCTCAGCCATCCCTGCGGGTAGGCGGCCACCACCTTCCGGATGGCGCCCAACTCCCCGGCAGCGATCATGGCCCGAGCCTGCTTCACCATCGGGTAACCCGTATAGTTGTGGGTGAGCGCAAACAGTTGGCCCGTTTTTTCCACCAGCGCTACCAATTCCCGAGCTTCATCTATGGAAAAACACAGCGGCTTGTCGCATACCACGTGAAAACCGCTTTCCAAGGCCAGCTTCGCCGGACCATAGTGCTGGTGATTGGGGGTTACGATGCTCACAAAGTCCATGCGGTCGCCTTCGGGCAATTCCTGCTCACGGGCTATCATCTCCTGATAGCTGCCGTATACCCGGTGTCCGGGCAGGTAGAGATCCTCTCCCGACAGTTTCGATCGCTCGGGGTCGCTGCTAAAAGCGCCGCAAACGAGTTCGATCTCACCATCTAAGGCAGCGGCCATGCGGTGTACGGCGCCAATAAAAGCGCCCCGGCCGCCGCCAATCATGCCCATGCGAATTTTTCGCCGACTATTGGGGGTCGTCGTCATGAAGTTAAAGTGTATGGCTGTTTTATATGATCATTTTGTTACCGACTATTCAGGTCTATGCTTTCCACCGTACTGTTCATGCGGCTCTTCTCGGCCATAAAGCCCATGAGGTGGCTCTCCATAGACGCGTCGAGGGTGGAAGTAAGCAGAGAGGGGTCTTGCTCTGCCACCGCCCGCAGCCAGTCGCGCATCAAGCCCCAGTCGCCGCCGCCATGCCCCGAGTCGATGGCCGTAGCTTCCTTTACATTCCACTTCACCTGTTCGCCGGTGCGGAAGTTGGTGATCAGCAGGTCCGACTCGTCGCCTACCAAATCGCCCATAGCGCCCATAATGCGGGTGCGGCGCCCGTGGTAATGCGTAAAAGCCTCCATACTGAAGTTGGCCGTTACCCCGTCCTCAAACGCTAAGGATACAATCTGGTGATCCAGCACATCGTTATCGCAGCGGTATACACAGCGGCCATAGGGGCCTTCGCGCAACTCTTTCATAATGGCGTCGCCATGCTGCGCCTTATCTTCAGGCAGGTCGAAGTGATGCAGCCAGGTGCGCTCGCGGTAGTAGATGCGCAGGGCCGAGTAAGGGCAATCCTTTTCCGCAGCGCAGCCGTCGGTACAGCGGGCCGTGCTGCCTTGGGGGGCGTTAGCAGCCTTAAACCACTTGAGACTGCCAAAAGAAGCGACCTGCTTGCAACTGCGCCCCATCCACCAGCGCATAATGTCGAGGTCGTGGCAGGATTTGGCCAGCAAAATCGGATTGGTATCGGCTGCGCGCCGCCAATTGCCCCGCACAAACGAATGCGACATGTGCACATGCTGTATGGGCTCAAAGTGCTGCATACTCACCAGCTCGCCCAGCACCCCCGAGTCGATCACTTCTTTCACCTTGCGGTAGTAAGGCGAGTAGCGGAGCACATGACATACGGCCACAATGCGGTTGTGCCGCTTGGCCTGGTCTAGTATGTCGCGGCACTCCTGCCACGTCTGGGCTATGGGCTTCTCCAGCAGCACATCATACCCCATGGCCAACGCCTTCATAGCCGGGCCATAATGCAGGTGGTCGGGCGTAGTGATGATCACTGCATCGGCAAATTTAGGCTGCTCAAAAACGTGCTCCCAGGTCACAAAGCGGCGGTCGGCCTCAATAGCGTGCTTTTGCCCATAGCGCTCCTGCCGCAGCGGTATGGGCTCCGCCACGCCTACTATATCCAGCTCTTCGGGATGCTTCAGCGCATAATTGC
>CAYOTJ010000550.1:0-492 GCA_964406855.1 uncultured Saprospiraceae bacterium | reverse complement strand
ATAATTGCCATATACATTGCCCCGGTTGCCGGCGCCCAACACAATCGCCGTGAGCTTGCGCGAAGGCGCAGGCAGGGTCTGATAATCAAAATCGTAGTTCAAAGCCCGCAGCGGCGACGCCTGCACAGCAGAGCCCGCAGCCGCTAAACCCAACATTTGCAGCAACCTGCGCCTGGTCCATTCGGTTGACATAGCAATTTGATTTTGCGTGAACAACAGCAAGCCGGGCAACCACCCGGACTACGGCGGGCTATTATCGGAATAATTCTGAACTTTCGGGGTATTTGCCAAATATTTTTTTGAATAAGCGCATTTTGGACAGGAGCAGGTGGAGCGGTTTTATGTCCTTTTTTTCAAAGAAGGCGTAGTAGTCGACGCAGGCCTGCAAACCCGCATCGAAAAGGCATAAACAGCCCCTCGATGCGGGAAGTATGCGCTTTTACGACCTTTCCTTAACCGGACAGGTATTGATGCCCACCAAAGTATAGAGCG
>CAYOTJ010000549.1:0-2878 GCA_964406855.1 uncultured Saprospiraceae bacterium | reverse complement strand
CCTTTACCCCGTGGAATATACGCTGCGCTATTCCACGGGGCAAGTCGGGTATACCGCTTCCATCCCTTGGCCGGACACCCCTTGGCCGGCTGCCAGAATGCTATGACATAGCAACCATTAATTAGCCTGGCCCCAGGTGGAATAAAAATTCGGCACAGAGAAAAAAATAAGGCTATATTTGCCGCTCGTACCAAAGTCAGATGGACTGAGCTGTGAGCGATTGCCTCGTAATTATTCCAACCTACAACGAGCGGGAGAACATCGTGCGAATGATAGAAACGGTGTTTGCGCTCCCCCAACCCTTTCATCTGTTGATCATAGATGACGGCTCGCCCGATGGCACCGCCGATCTGGTAAAAGAGCAGCAACTGCGCTATCCAGGCGCACTTTTTTTGGTACAGCGCTCGGGTAAGCTGGGTTTAGGCACCGCTTATATTGCCGGTTTCCGCTGGGGGCTGGAGCGCAGCTACCAGTATTTCTTTGAGATGGACGCCGATTTTAGCCATCCGCCGGCTTCGCTGATGCGGCTACATGAGGCATGCAGCCAACGCAAAGCCGATGTAGCCGTTGGTTCGCGCTATGTGCGGGGCGGCAAGTTGGAAAACTGGCCCTTCGACCGCATTATGCTCTCTTATGGCGCTTCGCTTTATGTGCGTTTGGTGACGGGCATGCCCGTAAAAGACCCCACCGCCGGCTTCGTATGCTATCGTCGCGAGGTGCTGCAAACCATCGACCTCAGCAAGATTCGCTTTGTCGGCTATGCTTTTCAGATTGAAATGAAATTTGCCGCCCGGCAGTTGGGCTTTGCCATAGAGGAGGTGCCCATTACCTTTACAGACCGCATCGAAGGGCATTCCAAAATGTCGAAAGGCATCGTAAAAGAGGCCATCATGGGCGTGCTGAAGATGCGCTGGCAGGCTTTTTTTACCAGTTATGCCCAAGCGCGCTAAATCTTTTTCTCCCTTTTTTGCGTATGCTTTTTCAGGAGGGACCCCGTTGGCCCTGACCTCAAATAACAAACGCGATGGTAGGCATACGCTCTGGTTTATCTCTTGTTTTATGGCTGTGGTTGGTCGTTGAGCTGGCGGCTCAGGGCCCTATTTCGGGCTTTATGCCTGCCCGGCGTCAATTGGCGCTGGCATGGGGCCAGGGCGCCGAACAATTTGACGCTTACTACAACGAGTTGGGAGAAGCCCGTGAAGAATCGGCCGAGATAAGCTTTCACCAATTGTTTGCAGAATATGGGTTCAGCGATTCGTTTTCGATAGTGGCCACCTTGCCCTACTTAGCCGTAGCCGATGGGCAGCGGGGGTGGCAGGATATTTCCGTATGGCTCAAATTCAGAAACGTACATCAGGAAAGGTCAAGTGGCGTCAGGCGAAACCTCATCACAGCGGCGGGCATTAGTACGCCGATATCCAACTACCTCGCAGGGGGTATTCAGGGCGCCATAGGACGGCGGGCTACCGTATTTCACGGTAGGGTAGCCTGGCAACAAAACTACACTTCGGGCTGGTTTATTCATGGGCAGGCCGGGCTGGATTTTCAGTTTGTGCCTACGGCTCAGTTGGCTTTTCCTTTTTTAGCCAGAGCCGGTCGTGGCGGCCGCTGGACTTATTTTGACGTTTGGCTGGAGCGCAATATATCCTTAGAAACCGTGGCTGAGCCTACTGCGGTTACGGCAAGTACGGGCAGCAGTTGGACGCGGGCCGGAGGTACGTTGTTTGGGCATATTACGCCCTGGTTGGGACTAAATGTAGGGGCGGCCTATATCTTTAAAGGCGTCAACATAGGGCAGAGCCTCCGATGGAATATAGGAGCCGTGGTGAACCTTCACCTGCACCGCCGATGATGGATGGGGAAATTAAGCTATCTCAGCAAATTCATGAAGCAACCCTGAGGCAAAGCATGGCTTAGTGCGGCAGTTTGTCGCGCAGGGCGCCATAGGCATAAGTGCCCAATGTAGCGCTGGCGATAACCACGAGGAAGATGAGGTATCCCTGGCCAAGCATAACGAACATGGGGCCGGGGCAGGCGCCCAGCAAGGCCCAACCAAGACCAAAGATAGAACCGGCAATGAGGTGGCGCCTGAGGCTGAGTTGCATGGGCTTGTAGGTAACGAAGGTGTCGCGCAGGGTTTTCATGCCACTGCGCTTCATGACGGCGATGACAATGGCGCCCAGCACGACGGCAGTACCGATGATGCCGTACATGTGAAAACTTTCGAAGCGAAACATCTCGTGGATGCGAAACCAGGAAACGGCTTCAGACTTAGCCATAATGATGCCAAAGAGGATGCCGACGACGAAGAAGCTGATGAGTCTCATACAAGGATGGGTGAAAGCTGAGCAAAGGGGATTTAACCAAAAATGAGCGGCATAATGAGCCACGTCATGGCTAAGCCTCCAATGAAGAAGCCGATGACCGTGAGCAGCGATGGCAGTTGCATGTGCGACAGACCGGTGATGGCGTGGCCCGAGGTGCAGCCGTCGGCGTAGCGGGCGCCAAAGCCTACTAAAAAGCCTCCGATGATGGCAATGATGACGCCCTTGGCATTGCCGAGGTTAAAGAGCTCCTCCGGCAGATAGCCGCTGCCCTCAGCCACGGTGGCGGGGTAGGCGATACCCCAGTCGGAGAGGTGGGCTATGGTAGCCGGATTGAGGGCTACCGGATTGGGGTTGGCCAACCATACCGCAGCGATAGCGCCGCCTGCTATGGCCCCGAAGATAAAAGCGAAGCGCCAGTCTTCGTCTTTGAGGTCGTAGTCGAAAAAGGAAATGCGCCTGCCTGCGCCGGCAAGGTTGCAGAGGTTCTTAAAAGCGGTGGAAACGCCAAAGCTGCGCCCCATCCAAGTCATGAGCGCCATAACGATGGTGAT
>CAYOTJ010000548.1:0-2879 GCA_964406855.1 uncultured Saprospiraceae bacterium | reverse complement strand
ATTGGCATACAGATTGCCGTCGGGCGCCAGATACGAAGCGTACAGGCTGTCGCCGGGCTGAATGTTGGCGCCAGGTACAAAAGCCCGCCAATAATTGATGTACTGGCTATGCAATAGGGTATCCTGATTGTGCCGCAGGCTAAAGTTGTGGATGTTGAGCGGCCGGAAGCAGCGATCATACACCCTCATCAGCAATTGTAGCGGAGGCGCTTCCGCACAGGATACCGTCTTTTCATAGGTTATAGCAAGTCGCGTAAAGTTATCGAATATCCTCACCAAAGGCTCTTCCAAGGGCACAACCCGGAAGTAGAAAGTTTTTTGATACCCCTGATAGTTGAACCTAATGCTGGTGAGCGGCCCCTGAGGGTTTATATTCAGCGTGCGTTGAATTTCGACATAATATTGATTTTCACCCTCCTGGCTAGTGAAAAAAATGCTCCCATTAGGCGTTGTGGTCACTTGGCTAAAGCTAAAGCTCTGGCTGGCGGATATAAAAAAGGGCAGCAAAAACGAATTGCCCGATGCGCAATAAGCCTGCGGAACATCAATGGTGTCCTGATCCAACAGCCGGTTGTTTACAAGAGAAATGGCCGCAATACAGATGGGCGCATCTTCGATTTCAGGCTGCGCCACGGTTATCGACTTAGCGGCTGTAAACAACTGCCCCCCAGGCGTCGTGTAGCTCAGGTTAAAGGTATAATCGCCGGGGCCGTTAAAGGATACGCGAAATCTTCTTTCATTAATAAAACCCTCCATTGGCGCCACGCTGACCCCCGGCGAGCCCGCGCTCATGGCAATACCGTCGGCTTCTTCCTGAAGTGCGCAGAACGAAGTGACCACTAATTTCAGCGTTATAGCGCCTCTGGTATTGCACGACAATAATTTGAGGGTATCTCCTATGGCATTGCTTGCATCGAAGGTTTCCGGGTATGTGTAAATACCGGCTTGCTCCATTGAATCAAATAACAGAAAGCCTATGCCGGACCGGTGTACACCGGCATGCAGATACACTGAGGCCTGCGCTCCGGCCCCGTCTGAAACGGTTATGCTCAGCCAGGCTTCGCCTTCTTCCCATTCTACGTCGAGGGCGTAGACCCCGCCGGCGGCATTCTCGCGCAGGGTTACCGAAGAGCCGTTTTCAGGCCCCGAAAAAGTAGCCTGTACCAGCGGCATCCCCGCCCTTGGGCGGCCGTCGCCACCAAAACCATAGAGGTAATAAGTTGCTGTAAGCGAGCACTGATCCTCAGGCAGCGTAGTCGTGCCCAGCTCCAGCATTTGCCCGGTATCGGTTGCTCCGGTTGTGAGCTCGGCCATGAGATTGCCCAGCGCATCGGTGAGGTAAAATGTGGAGGCGCCCTGTGACTGAGCCAATAAGGGGGCGCAAAGCCATAAGAACAGCAAAAGAGGCAATAGCGGTTGCAGGCCTCCGGCAAGGGTAGTCGTTTTTTTCATCGTTTTTGAGCATTATGAACAGGCTTATTCAGCGGGTCGTGAACAAGCGAAAGCCCAGCAAATTTTATACTGAACAAGTCTAATAAAAAATATATACCGCGCATCGGCAGGTTTTGTACCTATGCCCCGGATAAACCCGCGATCAATGCACAAAACCTGTCGGCCAAACTATAATTGCTTTACTTCTTCACCTGCTTCCCATCCTTCATGAATACAAATGCGCCGCTGCCATATTGCCGGCGTATATCGGCTAGTTTCCTTTGCAGCTCCAAGTCAGTGCGGTAGCTAAGCTGTATGCCCACCCGGGTCAGTTGGCCCTCGCGGGCAGAATAAGGTTCATAGCCCGCCTGCGCTAAACGCTTAATGAGGCGGCCGGCGTTGTCAATGTTGCCAAATTTGCCCACGGCCACTACGGCCGAGTGGAAGTTGGGCGGCAGGGTTGGGGCTTCTGTATCATTAGGGTCCGTTTCGGCTTCAGCGCCCACATCGGGAGTTATATCCGTATCTTCTTCCGTAAAAGTGGGGGTTTCAGCACTTCCACCCGTCGCGGAAGGGCCTACATTCAGCCGCCCGGAGGGCAGGCTGGGTTCGTCGGTGATGATGTTGGGCTGCTCGGCGACTTCGGGCGTTTTCGGCTCGGGTATAAGCAGCAACACCAAACCAATGGTTATGGCTAAAGCCAAGGCCGTAAGCCAACTGGCATAGCGGCGGACAAAGGCCAACCAGGCAGATGGCGCCCCTCCCGAAGGAGGAACAGAGCTATCGGGCGCCAATACCGACGGAGTAGTGCCGGCGACGGCCGGAGCGGCAGGCTGCCTAATGATGGGATAAGCCTGAATGGGCGGCAGCCCGTAGGCATTTTTATCGTAATTGCCGCTGTCTGATAAAAAGCGGAGTTTGTTTTCGTAATCCATATAAAAGCGCCCAATGCCCGACAGCTCTACAATCTCCCGCTTTTCCAGTTGCGCTTTTATTTGGGAAACAAAAGCATATACCTCATCTCGGGCGTCGGCGGCTTCTAAGCCGCTATTTTGCTGGAGGTATTGCACCAGCACCCCGTCATCCATCACCAAGTTGGGGTTAAACTGTATCTCCCGGGCCGGCGGCAGCACCTGCCCCTGTACCGCATCGGCCAACGCGGGCTTATATTGCAGCACAAAAGCGCCTAAGCCGGGCAGATGTACCTGGTCCTTATCATACAACAGATCAACGATGGCGGCGCCAAACCGGGCTTGGGTACTCATACGCTAAAATCAAGTGTATCTTCTGATCTCAGCAACAAAAATAATAAAACTTTTTAAAGTTTCCTATATTTCTCGGCGCTAAAATAGCCCGGATCAATTTCGCCTCAGCAGGGGCGTCAGGGCTGGCGCGCTTTTCAGCAGCGCGTCCTGGGGCACCCGCAGTTGTTGGGCGCGGCGCAGCAC
>CAYOTJ010000547.1:566-2883 GCA_964406855.1 uncultured Saprospiraceae bacterium | reverse complement strand
GCGTTCGGCCATTGCGCTGCAAGATGCGGCCGACGCCGTGCAAGCTGTATTGAATTAGGTTTTTAGGCCATTAGGTTTTAGGCCATACCGTTCTTCTGTCACTTCCCTGCCGGTATTGGAACGGGGGTCTCCACGTTGCGCCGGACCAGCGGGTGAAGTGGTACTGGGGCGCGCCCAAACGCGCCCCAGTAAGAACGGAACACGCGGCGACCCGCCCTCATGCAGGCGGTATGGCGCCCTAAGGCGCCGCTCAATACCTATGGGCGGGGCGGGGCCCCCAAAAAAAATAACCCCTGAAAACCTTCGGGTCATATTGCTTTGTTAACACGCCTTCATCTGTGCCGCTATGTCATACCAATCCATTCTTCAGGACGTTAAGGCAGGTAAATTTGCCCCGGTTTATTTTTTACATGGGCCGGAGCCTTATTTTATTGACGTGGTGTGCGACGCCATAGAGGCCCACGCTTTGGCGGAGCATGAGCGGGCTTTTAACCAGACGATACTTTATGGCCGGGATGCCGACCATCTGACTATTGTGGATGCTGCCCGCCGCTTTCCGATGATGGCTGAGCGCCAGTTGGTGGTGGTGAAAGAGGCCCAGGATATGAAGGACCTCAAAGACTTGCAGACTTATGTGGAGAAGCCGGCGCCTACTACGGTGCTGGTGCTGTGCCATAAGCATAAAAATTACAACCTCAACAGCGGTTTTGGGAAGGCGGTGAAGGCGGGCGCGGTGGTGCTGGAGAGTAAGGCGCTGTACGACAATGAAGTACCCGAATGGATAGGGGGCTACCTGCGCGATAAAAAACTGAAGATTGAGCCTGCGGCGGCGGCCCTGATCGGGGAGTATTTAGGCACAGACCTGTCGAAGATAGCCAACGAGTTGGATAAGCTGGCGCTGAATGTGCCGGGCGGCGCTACGGTGACCGATAAGGAAGTGGAGCAAAACATAGGCATCAGCCGCGATTATAACGTGTTTGAGCTGCAAAAGGCCCTGGGTCAGCGCGATGCGCTGAAGGTGGGGCGGATTGTCAATTATTTTGCCGCCAACCCCAAGAACGGGCCCATGCCGGTGGTGGTGGCCAGCCTGTACGGCTATTTCAGCAAGATTTTTATGCTGAGTGAAATGAGTCAGGCTCCTGAGAAGGAGGTGCTTGAGGCGCTGAGCCTGCGCTCGTCCTACTTTCTGAAAGACTATCGGGCTGCGCTGCGGCAGTACCCCCGGTCGAAATCGGAGGCGGTGATGGCCATACTGCGGGAGTACGACCTCAAGAGCAAAGGCGTAGACTACAACGCCACGGGCAAGCCCGAGGGCGAGCTGCTGCGCGAAATGACGTGGCGCATACTACACCTTTAGGTTAGAAGGCTATTCGGCAAAGGCTTTCATGGCCGGCAGGGCGCGGTGGCCGAGGTTCCAGAGGGCCTGGTTTTCCCAGGTGGAGCCATCGGGGGTAGCGTTGGGGCCTTTGTAGGCGATCCACTCGGCGCCCCAGTAGCACATTCCCATGCCGCCGGGCACATTAGCTACAATCTGGCGAATCCTGAGGAGGAAGTCGAGCTGCCCTTGGGGGGTGGGCGGGTACTCGTCTAATATTTGAGCGGGCGTACCGATGACGTTATTGGTTTGATCGCCCCATTCAAAAGTAAACGGATAGGAAGTTTCGGCCAGTATGATGGGCTTTCCGAAATCGGTGGCCAACCGGCGCAGCCCGCGGTCGAGGTCGTCGAGGTTTCTGCCATGCCAGTTGGGGTAATAAGATATGCCGATGAGGTCGTAGTCGAGATCGCGGAGGCTGTTGAGGAACTCGGGGGCGCCCTCGTAGCCGGCGTAGTGAAGCATGATTTGCGCATTGGATGCCGTGCTTCGGGCGCCGAGGATGCCCTGTTGGAGCAGGGCTTTCATTTGTGCGGGTTGATCGTAGCGGCCCTGTGGCCAAAGAAGACCGCCGTTGATTTCATTGCCGATCTGGATGATATCGGGGCGGAGGGCGATCATGAGCTGACGGGTATATTGGTAGACGCTGTCTTTGAGGGTTTCAAAGGGCAGGCCTGCCCATGCGTCGGGCGTAGGCTGCTTGCCGGGGTCGGCCCAGGAGTCGGCGTAGTGAACGGTAAGCCATACCTTCATGCCGTGGCTGCGGATGTCGTCGGCAAAGGCTTTGACCTCCGGCAGGCCGGAGACGCCGTCGGCGGGGCTATGCCATACCCGCACCCGAATGGCATTGACGCCGGCTTTTTTGAGGGTGGCGAGCATGTTTTCGCGCTGGCCCTGATCGTTGAAGGGCGTGACGCCTTTGGCTTGTATGTCGGGTATGAA
>CAYOTJ010000547.1:0-556 GCA_964406855.1 uncultured Saprospiraceae bacterium | reverse complement strand
GCCCCGGATGGCCAAGGGGGGAAGTTGGTTGGCGGCGTTGTCTTT
Organism: uncultured Saprospiraceae bacterium; assembly: GCA_964406855.1. Classification (GTDB taxonomy): domain Bacteria; phylum Bacteroidota; class Bacteroidia; order Chitinophagales; family Saprospiraceae; genus JAUMBM01. The sequence continues at coordinate 511 of CAYOTJ010000547.1, read as the reverse complement.
GCCGCAGCCCGAAGCTAAGGCGGCCGTGCAAGCTAAAGCAAGGATGCGAAGGATGTGCATGGTGTGGAGGTTATAGCAGGAGGTAAAGGTATGGGATTTTTATTACATTTGCTTCTTACGCCTTAGATGTAATTCCTTATCGCGGAGCGGGTAGCGGTATTTTGCGCGCGCTCCAGGCTTATCCACATATTGATTTTGAACATTTACCCGAAGCAGAGCAATTTAACGTAATCATCCATCGGCCGGCCTTTTCATCATTATAACAGGAAGTTTTTTTTTAGGGGCCACGCCGCATAGCGTCTGCCTCCGAAAATCGTTATGGGCGGCGCCGCCGCGTCTTCGCTACGCTCTTCCGGGTAAACGTGTTCCGCTATTATGGCTATGCCCGCTGACGGCCTTTAGGGGCCGTCAGCGGCCATAGCCATAATAGAGGAACACGCTTACCCGGTAGCGCGTAGCGAAGACGCGGCTGCGCCGCGCGCCGACATCGAGGCGGCCGGTTACCACCTGA
>CAYOTJ010000546.1:0-2890 GCA_964406855.1 uncultured Saprospiraceae bacterium | reverse complement strand
GCTGGCAGGCGTACCCCGCACCGATGCCGACCGCGAAAAGGCCCGCTTAGCCATCAAGCAGGCCATGTTTGAGCTGGGCCGCCTCTACCGCGATCGCCTCCAGAACAACGAAAAGGCCGTAGCCATACTCGAAAATCTCAACGAGCGCTACCCCGGCAACCTCAATGAGCTCAACTCATGGTATTACCTCTACTTAGCCTACGGCGACCTCAATCAGCCGGACAAAGCGGAGTCGTATAAGCGCAAAATTATCGATAAGTACCCCTCTTCAAATTTTGCGCGCATCCTTCAGGACCCCAACTACGCCAACGAATACCTCAACGAGGAACGCCGCATTGCGCGCCAGTACGATGCCGCCTATGCGCTGTTCCAGTCGGGCCGCTACGCTGAGTCCCTGTCGCAGGCGCGCGCCAACTTCACCCAGTTGCTGGGCCAACACCCCATTAAGCCCAAGTATGCCCTGCTCATCGCCATGTGTACCGGCAATACCGACGGTAAGGAGGCCTACGTGGCTGAGCTCAACAAGCTCATCGCTACCTACCCCGATTCGCCGGAGCAAACCCGCGCCCGCGAAATCCTGCGCCTGCTGGGCGCTTCCACCGGCCCCAGCCTGCCCGGCGGCGCTGCGGCCGATGCCAACAGCGCCTTTGCCGTCAACCAGCAGGATCTCCACTACATCATCGTCGCCTTCGATAACGCCAGCGTAGACCTCAATGCGGCTAAAAACAAAGTGTCCGACTACAATCGCACTTTCCACGACTTAGCCAAACTCCGCATTTCCAACGTCTACTTAGGCGAAAACAACGATGTGCCCGTGCTGGTGCTGCGCCGCTTCGAGAACCAGGCCGACGCCATGAACTACTATCAGGGCATCGGCAAAAACAGCGCCAGCTTTGTCGATGGGGCGGCCATGCCGCATAAAGTCTATGCCATCTCGCAGGCCAACTACCGCGAAGTGCTCAAAGCCCGAAGCCTCAGCGGCTACGAGCCCTTCTTCAACGCCAACTACTTAGGGGGCAGGTAGTCGGTAGCAACCGGCAGCACCAAGCTGAACGCAGCGCCCTGGCCGGGCGTCGATTGCACGCCGATGTGGCCGCCATGTTGCTCTATGATCTGGCGAGAGATGCTCAGCCCTATGCCGCTGCCCTCGGGTTTGCCGCTGAAGAAAGGAATAAAAATGTCTTCCAACAGGGAAGGGTCTATGCCGGGGCCATTGTCTTGCACCACAATGCAGCAATGGCCCCGGCTGTCTTTGTTGGCCAGCAATGCAATGGCGCCCGCATGGCCTTCGGGCAGCGTTTGCAAGGCCTCCCGCGCATTTTTTACCAGGTTCAGCAGCACCATGCTCAGTTGATCTTCATCGGCGCGCAGCGTCATATCTTCGGGCTCAACGCTTATGCGCCAGCCAATGCGGGCCGCCCTGAGCTCGGGCGCCACCAATTGTATGCTGCGCTCCAACCATTCTTTTACCCCCAGGTTGCGCAGGTCGGGCTTAGGTATGCTCGTAAAGCTGCGGTAGGCGTCTACGAAGCGCACCAACCCCCGGCTGCGGCCGGCCACCAATGCCAATGCCTCCGCCAGGTCGGCTACCGCCTCCGCCGGCGCCCCCGCCGGCTTCAGATCTTCGTCTACAATCAACTGCATGGTCTCTATCGTCGAAACGATGGGCGTAATCGAGTTCATAATCTCGTGCCGCAGCACCCGCGTGAGGTCGCGCCAGGCGTCGAGCTCGCGGCGTTGCAGCTCGGGGTGGATGTTTTGAAGCGTAACCAAGTACGCAATGCGCCCCTGAAGGCTGATGCGCAGCCCCTGCACCGAAAGCTGCCGGCCGGGGTCGGGCTGGTACAACAGCTTGTCGCGGGTGGCCAACCCCCGGATGAAATCCGTCAGCACCTGATGCTTCTCCGGCAGGTCGGCCACCGATTGCAGCCGATAGATGCCCAGCAGATTCAGCGCCGCCGGGTTCGACAGCACAATGTTGTATTGAGCGTCGAACACCAGCAGGCCTGCGCTCAGATGCTGTACCACCGTATTGATAAACAGCAGGCTGGCCTCCTTCTCGGCCCGCGCCTGCCGAAAAGCGTCGAGTACTTCATTAAACTGCCGGTTGACCTCCCTGAAAGAATCGCCCTTTTCGGCCCCCGAAGAAAAACGCACCGCAAAGTCGCCATAGCGTATGCTCTCAAACAGCCGCACCAACCGCCGGTTGGTGTCGTTCACATAGCGCGCCAGCCCCGAGGTCAGCGCTACGGCTACCCCCGCCGCCAGCATCGCCGGCAGATACAACCCCTGCGCCAATAGCCAGGCCGACAGCGCCAGCACGCCAAACAAGGCCGCCACCCGCCATCCCAGCGCAACAGAAAAAGATAACCTTAGGGCCATGAGCGTCAGAGTTTGTATTTTTCAATGCGCCGATACAGCGAAGCCCGCGTGAGGCCCAGCTCGCGGGCGGCCTCCGTGATGTTGCCGTGGTGCTTGCCCAGCGCCTTCACAATGAGCTGCTTCTCCGCCTCCTCTATTTGCAGGCCATCGGGCAGGGTTTCGCCGGCCGCCGCCGGCCTGAAGAAAAAGTCCTCGGGCTCCAGCTTATCGCCCGTCGACATAATCACCGCCCGCTCCACGGCATGCTGCAACTCCCGGATGTTGCCCGGCCAGTGGTAGCGCTTCATCTCGCGCAGCAGGGCCGCGCTGAAGCCGGCCGCCGGCCGCCCGTACTTGGCCGCAAACTGCCGCAGGAAGTGCTCCGCCAGCAGCGCTATATCGTCTATGCGCTCCCGCAGGGGCGGCAGCCTGATCTCAATGGTGTTGATGCGGTAGAGCAAATCCTGCCGAAAAGCCCGCTGCTGCACCAGCGCGTTGCCAGCTATCCGAACGACCTGGCCGAGGGCGG
>CAYOTJ010000545.1:0-2904 GCA_964406855.1 uncultured Saprospiraceae bacterium | reverse complement strand
CGACAGGATGAGCCCCGTAGATACCAAAAACTGCACCACCACCAAGCCCTTGCGGAAGAAAGCGCTGTTGCCGCTCAGCCACGAGCCGCCCCTCAGCAGCCGGATGGGCTGAAAAGAGGCCAGCAGGGCCGCCGGATATACGCCTGTAAGTAGGATGGACAAGCCCGTGACGCCCCCGAAGATGATCCACAATACGGGATCGTCGGCGCGCATGGCTAAGCGGGTATCCATCAGTTGATTAAAAAAGGCCAGGCCCAGCCGCGCCATAGCTAAGGCGATGACCAAGGCGATAAGGCTGGTGAGTACCGACTCGGTCATAAACTGCCGGAACAGCATCCAGCGGCCGGCGCCCACCATCTTTTTTACGCTCACTTCTTTGGCGCGCACCCCGGCTTTGGCCGTCGAAAGGCTCACGTAGTTGATGCAGGCGATGAGCAAAATGAGCCCCCCGATGACGGTAAAAAAGCGCATGAGCAGGGGGTTGCCCGAGCGGTTGTCGTCGCTTTGCAGGGTATCGTCGAAGTAGACCTCGTTGAGGGAGGCCAAGCTGACGGTGGTGGTGCTGTCGCCGGGGCGTTGATCGCGCAGCAGTCGGGTGATTTTATCGCCGGCTTCGCGGGTTTTGGCGCCGGGCTTCAGCCGCAGATACAGGCGGTAGTTGAAGTTGCCCCAGTGCTCGTCGTCGGTGCGGGTTTTCGGGTTGGCCCAGTAGGATGACAGCGGAAAGAGGTAATCGAAGTGAAAGCTGGAGTTGGCGGGCGGGTCTTCGGCTACGGCAGCCACTACATAGTTGAGGGTATCTACGCGGATGCGGCGGCCTAAGGCCTCGGCCCGGCCGAATAGCCGGGCTGCCGTAGAGGCGGTGATGACAACGTTGCCGGGCTCGCTGAGCGCCTGTGCGCCGGCGCCGGCTACGAAGCGGTAGTCGAAGAGTGAAAACCAACGCTCATCCACATAGGCGTAGCGCTTCTCTTTGAACAGCACGCCGCCCACATCAAACACATTTTGGCCGTTGCCCTCGCGCAGCATGACGGCATCTTCCACATCGGGTATGCTCTCCTCGGCTTTGGCGGCCAGCAGCATGGGCGCATGGGTCCAGTGCCAGGTTTCGGTTTCGCTCACCTGAATGTGGCAGATGGCCTGCCGGATGTTGGGCGCCTGTCGGTGGTAGGTATCCACGCTGCGCTCGTTTTGTACCCATAGGGCCAGCAGGGCCGCCGCCGCCATACCCAACGACAAGCCCATGATGTTGATGGCAGAAAACGTTTTGTTCCACCACAAGCTCCGAAAAGCCACCTTCAGATGTGTAAACAGCATAACGCTTGGTTTTTTCCGTTTTCAGTTGGGCCAACCCCGGGAGCAGAACCCATAGGCGCTGCCGGGCCGGCCGGCTTTTTTTTGATTGCGCTTCGGCTATCGCCCGGCAGCGCTGCTACACCGCCGCACAAGCGATGTGAAGCCGCTTGGCCCCGACCTCAGGAGGGGCTGCCCGCCCCTGCGGGCACGGCGAAACGTAGCGACCCCGCCCGCGCCTGAACCCAGGCCCTTCGCGCCCTCGGGGCGCCGGTAGCGGTATGGCGCGGGCGGGGATGTGCCCAAAAAATATATTTCTCCAAAAGGGGCGGCAGCACAACCTCCGGCAGGCTGCCCAACCCCGGAACAGGATATATCCTACTCCGACCTCAGGCTGCGCACCGGGTTCATCAGGGCGGCTTTTACGCTTTGGAAGCTCACGGTGAGGCAGGCCACCGCCAGGGCGATAAGCCCGGCAGCTACAAATACCGTCCAGGTGATGTTGATGCGGAAGGCGAAGTCGGCCAGCCATTCGTTCATCAGCCACCAGGCTATGGGAAAGCCGATGACGAGGGCGATGACGACCAACTTCAAAAAGTCTTTTACGAGCAGGCCCGTGAGCTCGGCAACGGTAGCGCCCAACACCTTGCGCACGCCGATCTCCTTGGTGCGCCGGTCGGCGGCATGGATGCTGAGGCCAAAAAGGCCAAGGCAGGCGATGAACACGGCCAGCAGGCCAAAACCCTTGCAGGTATTGGAAAAGCGGTCTTCGTCGAGGTAGAACTGGGCGATGCGGTCGTCGAGGTATTCTCCGAAAAAAACCTGCTCGGGGAAGACCTCATTGAAGACCTGCCGGATAGCGGCCGTAGTGGCCATGAGGTTGCCGGGCTGAATTTTTATGCCGCTCCGGCCATAAAATTCCTTGCGGGAGGAGATCAGCAGCGGCTCTAAGGGCTGGTGTACGGAGTGCGAGTGGAAGTCGGCTACAACGCCCGAGATGAGCACTCGCCGGCTGCCGCCTAACCTTATGGCTGTGCCTACCACCGACTCGGGGTCGCTGATGCCCAATCGTTTCAGCAGGGTTTCGTTGACCACCGCCTGCCGGATGGTGTCGCTCGGATCATACCATTTTCCGGCTTTCATGCGCAAACCATAGGTCTTGGCGTAGTCGGCATCGGCAAACTTGAGCGACAGGTTAAAATCGGCGTCTTCGCCGTTGGCGGGGTAGCCAAAATTGGTGCCCCAGGTGTTTCCTGAAGCCGGATGATCGGTGCAAAAGCTGACGCCGGCTACCGACGGAATCTGGAGCAACAACTGTTTGAACGTCTCAAACCGGGTAAGGCTGAGGCTATCGCTATTGAACTCTAAGGTGTAGACGAGATTTTTATCGAAGCCTAAGTCTTTTTTGCGGATGTAGTTCAACTGACCCAATGTGACCAAAGCGCCCACGATGAGGGCCGCAGCTATGGAAAACTGCATGACCACGAGCCCCTGCCGAACTAAGCCCTGCCGGATTGAGCCTTCCGTTTTCACCTTCGACTGGCTCTTCAAAGCCCTGGCGGGGTCGAAGCCCGCCAGGATCACCCCTACGGTGCAGCCCACCAGCAGGGA
>CAYOTJ010000544.1:0-2909 GCA_964406855.1 uncultured Saprospiraceae bacterium | reverse complement strand
CAGACAGAAAAAGAGCAAGTCAGGATTCACAAATCTTGGCTTGGAGAACTATAAATTAAGCTCATCCGTGTTTGCGTACCATAAGCAAACCTTATTGAAGCGCCGGCATCTTCCGGCGCTTCTTTTTTTTGCAGAAGCTGAAAAAAAATCGCGCCCGATGCAGCGTTTTGCATCACAACGGGATTTACCCCTTGTGAATCACTTATTTTGGGAAGGATCCTGACCTTAATTCACCCATTTCAGCAATCTTCAATGCACGTAACCATGCACAATCGACTGTTATACTTCTTATTCTTTGTGTTGGCGCTGGCATCCTGCCGCAAAGACGTCGACGACCTTGTCATCCGGGAAGTCAACTATACGCCGCCGGTAATCTCCGTACAGGGCAATTTGGTGGGCCAGGTAGTAGGCGAAAATGGCGAACCCATTGCCGGGGCCAGCGTAGTGATGGGCAGCCTCGCCACAACTACCAACGAAGCGGGTTTGTTCCGTTTCCGCAACGCCACCCTCAACGCCGGCGGCACTTATGTGCGCGTCAGCCGGCCGGGTTACTTTCCGGGCTCTGATCGCTTCTTCCCGCTGCCCAACGCCAATAACGTCATTCGCATTGGCCTCATTCCGCGCCGCATAGCGGGTTCGGTATCGGCTACTGCCGGCGGCGTAGTCGCCCTCGCCAACGGCGCCAAAGTAGAACTGCCGGCCAACGGCATCATGGACGAAAACGGCGACGCCTATACCGGTACGGTAGAAGTGGCTGCCCACTGGCTCAATCCGGATGCCGAAAACTTAGCCGACATCATGCCCGGCAACCTCCAGGGCGTAGACCTCAACGACCGCGAAGTGTCTATGGCTTCCTTTGGGATGATGGCCGTAGAACTGCAAAGCCCCGACGGCCGCAAGCTTCAGGTGGCTACCGGCAAGCGGGCCAAGCTGACCTTCCCCCTACCCGACGCTTTCCGCGCCGAAGCGCCTGCCAGCATTCCGCTCTGGTACTTCGACGAAGCCCTCGGCTTGTGGGTGGAAGAAGGCGAAGCTGAATTGCAAAACGGAACCTACGTGGGCGAAGTAGCTCACTTCAGCTTCTGGAACTGCGATCTGCCCTTCCCGCTCGTCAACATCACGGGTACGCTTACCCTCAACAATGGCGGCCCTGCGGCCGGTCAGCACATCTTTGCCACAGCCAATAACCTCAACATCTCCGCGAGCACCGTTACGAATGCCAATGGCGGCTTTGCCGGCAAAGTGCCCAAAAACGAGCCCCTGACCTTTTCCATCTGGACGGGCTGTGGTTTAGCCAGCATCTCCGTTGGCCCATTCAGCCAGGATACCGATCTGGGTACCATCAACATCAATACCGGCGAGCTGATAACTTCCATTTCCGGCCAATTGGTGGATTGCAGCAACGCCCCCATAACCGATGGCGCCGTACTCATCACCTGGTCTAACAACACCTATGTGATAACCGTTGACGCCAACGGCAACTTCAACGGCGACATCACCACCTGCGATGGCGGCGACTTCAGCCTCACGGGCTTCGACTTCCCCAACAGCCTGTCGAGCGATGCCGAAACATTCAGCTTTGGCGGCAGCGTGGATGCCGGCGCCATCTCCGTATGCGACGCCCCCCTTACCGCCTACATGATTGTAGACATCAACGGGGAAGCCGTCAACATGATAGGCATTGAAATGCTGACCGAAGAGTTTGACTTCGACTCTTCCGGCGTATCGCACTTGTTCTACGGCATCCGCGGCATGGGCGCCACCTCCGACGGCTTCCAGCGCGAATTTACGTTCTGGATCAAGGCGCCTTTAGCTGAAGAGGATTACACCGGCGAGTCGCTCTGGGTCAATGGCACCGATCGTCGGACGGGCGGCGGCGTCAACTTCTACCGGGTTTACTACTGCCCCCTCAACTGCGACAACGCTACCTTAACCCTCACCGATGTGGGCGATGTAGGCGAGTTTGTAACGGGCAGCGTAACCGGAACTTTGCTCTACTACGACAACAATCAGCAACAATCGCAGTTGCCGGTTAGCGCAAACTTCAGTATACTGCGCACGGAATAATCACTAACCAGCGGCCCCGCCACTAAATGACCGAAGAAGAAATCATCAGCGGCTGCCGGCAAGGCCGGGCGAAGCATCAGCGCGAGCTGGTGCTTCGCTATTCGCCCGTGCTCATGACGGTCGCCCGCCGCTATGCCCCCGACGAGGCCACCGCCAAAGACATCCTCCAGGATGCCCTCATTCGCGTGTTCCGGTATTTCGACACCTTTGAAAGCGGAGCGGGCGCATTTGAAGGCTGGCTCAGGCGCATTGTGGTCACTACGGCGCTCAAGCGCATGGACCGCGCCGCCTTCCGGAACGAGCAGGCCGCCTTTGAAGACCTTCCCGACCGGGGCGCCGAGCCCGAGGTATACGCCCGCTTAGGGGCAGAGGCCTTGATGGCGCTCATCCGTCGGCTTCCGGAAGGATACCGGCAGATTTTCAACTTAGCCGTCGTTGAAGGCTATCGCCACGAGGAAATCGGAGAAATGTTGGGCATCAGCGCCGCTACCTCCCGGTCTCAGTTGGCACGGGCGAGGCAACGCCTACAGGAAATGATTGTTAAACAAGAAACCATGAACCACCATGTCGCAAGATAGTTTCGATGACCACATCCGGCAAACGCTGGCCAATCATCAGAGCGAGGTGGATGCGCAGGCCATCTGGGAAGCCGTAAAGCCCCACCGCAAGCGCCGCGGGCTGTGGCTGTGGCTGCTTTGGCCTGCCCTGCTTGCCGGAGGCGCCGTCGGCTGGTGGTTATACCCATCTGGCGCAACCGCCCCAGAGCAAACCGCTGCCGCAGCCATCCGCCGCGCTGCGCCTCAAATGGCTGCCGGCCATGAGCCTGCCGGCCTTTCTCCAAC
>CAYOTJ010000543.1:0-2921 GCA_964406855.1 uncultured Saprospiraceae bacterium | reverse complement strand
AGCAGCGCCCAATGGAGGCGTATTTCGGCTTGTACATAAAGATGGTAAGGCGAGCGGGGCTCGCCGCCGGCTATGGCCGACAGGCGGCGGTCGCGGTTGGGCAGCCTTGATCGGTAAAGCGACTCCTCCTCGCGGATGTACACCTCAAAAAAGTCGAGGTAATTATCGAGATGATGCGCCATGAGGTTGCCCGGCTCCTGGCGGCGGAGCTGGGTGAGTGTGGTACGGGCCTGCTGCAGGCGTAGAGAGGTAATCTCCTGATACGCCTGGCGAACCAAAGATGTAATCTGATAATACCCCTTTGCCTGAAGCACCGGGGTACACCATAAGAATAAAATTAGCAGATAAAGGCGGTTCATGGGCGATAAAAAAAGATCGGTTTGTGCGCCGGACAAACCCGAAACGCACAAACCGACACTATGATTAGCCGGCCTTAGCCGGCATGGCAATCACTATACTTGTTGCGAGGGTCGTGAACGAGCAAAGGCGCAGGACGAAATTTGCCGCTTGCAGCCGTTTGGATGATCCCGCAGAACAAGTTTACTACCCTAAAACAAGTTATGCCGGCTCTGCCTGGCTTTCCGCAGGATGAGCAATCATGTCGTCGACCAGTACGCGGCCGCAGTGCTCACATGCGAGAATTTTTTTGCGCTGCGCAATTTCGAGCTGCTCCTGAGGCGGAATGGTGTTGAAGCACCCGCCACAGGCATTGCGCTCTACCGACACCACCGCTAAGCCGTTGCGGTAGGTCGAGCGCGTTTTGTCGTAAGCGCGCAGCAGGCGATCTTCGATCAGCTCACGGGCTTTTTCGGAGCGGGCGCGCAGCTCGTTTTCTTCTTTTTCTGTCTTTTCGATGATCTGTTGCAGCTCTACGCGCTTGGCCTCCAGCTCGCCGGCTTTGGTATTCATGCGCTCGCGGGCCGACACCAGGGTTTCTTCCTTCGCAAGGATATCGCGGCTGCCCTGGGTCATTCTTTTCTGCGACAGTTGTATCTCTAACCGCTGCATTTCGATTTCCTTGGTGAGGGCGTCAAATTCGCGGTTGTTCTTAACATTGTCCATTTGCTGCTCGTAGCGCAAAATGAGGGCTTCGGCCTCCTTGACGGCATTTTGGTGCCGGGCCACATCCTGCCTGAGCTCCTGTAATTGCGATTCTAAGCGATTTACGCGGGTCTGAAGACCAATCATTTCATCTTCAAGGTCGCTTACCTCCATAGGCAACTCGCCCTTCAGGATCTGAATTTCGTCAATCTGGCTGTCGATCCGCTGCAGGTTGAATAAATCGCGCAGTTTCTCTTCAACGCTTTTTTCTATGGCCATGAAAACTTGTTTTTGTGGGGTAATCAACACATATAGCGAACGGGGTTCGTAACCGCATCCGCACAATGAGCCGCAAAATTAACAAATTTTTCCCGAATAATATCACAAAGCAATTCCGACGTAAATTGTTCACTTTCATAGTGTCCTACGTCAGCGATGAGGATTTTGCCATCGGCGTCAAAAAATTCGTGGTACTTGTAGTCGGCCGTCACAAAAACGTCGGCGCCCTGGGCAAGGGCCTGAGGCAATAAAAAGCTGCCGGCGCCGCCGCATACAGCCACTGTGCTGATGGGTTTATCCTGTATTTCGGTATGCCGGATGCAGGCTGCGCCCAGTTGTTTTTTTACCATAGCCAAAAATGCCGCGCCTTTCATCGGTTTGGCCAACTGGCCAATGAGGCCCGCACCCAGCTCGGCAGTAACGTCTTCGGTGCGCTGAATGCTGTACACCGCCTGGGGTACGGCGGCCAATGCCTGGCGTACGGCGTTCATGCGGTGGCTGGGTAGCACGGCTTCAAGGCTCACCCTGGGCCCTGGCTGGGCATAGCCCGCTCCAATGCTGGCAAACCGCGTAGCCTGCCCGCCAATAGCGGCATCAAGGGCCAGCCGGAGAGCGTCGGAGCTGTCCGGAGAGGTATACACCACTAAGCGCAGGGTTTCATGCCGGGGCGCCAGCACCCGGGTATCGGTCAGGCCCAGCTTTTCGGCTATCTTGCCATTGACCCCTCGGTGATAGACGTTGTCGAGATTGGTATGGATGGCATAGATGGCCAGGTCATTTTTGACGGCTTTGATCACTACCCGCTCCACATAGTTCTTGCCGTTAATTTTTTTTAGCCCCCTAAAGACTATGGGATGATGGGCTACAACCAGGTTACAGCCCTTGGCAATGGCCTCGTCAAGTACGGCCTCGGTAGCGTCGAGGCAACACAGAACCCCGCTCACTTCCCAGCCGGGATGCCCCGTTATTAGACCGGCATTGTCGTAATCTTCCTGGTATTGCGGCGGCGCAATTTGCTCAAGGTGTTGAATAACCTGCTGAATGGTGGTGGTCATCATGGTTAAGGGAGTGTGATATGGTTAATCAATAAGTTAATCAGGCCTTTTTGATACGCGCCTCAATGGCGGTAGTAGAGTAGCCTTCTACCAAAGACAGCACCTCTACGGCGCCGCCCCAGCTTAATACCTCCTGTGCGCCTACGATCTGGTGGGCGGCGTAGTCGCCACCTTTAGCCAGTACGTCGGGGCGCAGCGCTTTGATAAGTTCCAGGGGGGTCTCCTGATCGAAGAGTACCACCAGATCAACCATTATTAAGGAAGCCAGCAACAAAGCGCGGGCTTGTTCGTCCATGATGGGCCGGTGGGGGCCTTTGAGGCGGCTCACGGAGGTGTCGGTATTCAGGCCCACCACCAAATAACCGCCTAAGGCGCGAGCTTGCCCCAGATAAGTGAGGTGGCCGGGGTGCATGAGGTCAAAGCAGCCATTGGTGAACACCACGCGCCGCCCCGATAGTCGCCAGCCGGCTACCGCGCGGGCTGCTTCTTCCCAGGATTGTATTTTAGCGGCCGAATTCATAGGCAGTTTCAGGGGCGGGGCCATTG
>CAYOTJ010000542.1:0-2934 GCA_964406855.1 uncultured Saprospiraceae bacterium | reverse complement strand
CGCGGGCCAATTCTTTGTCGAGGTTGAGCTTGGCGGTATTGGAGGGGTTGGCTGAAAGAAAGAGGATGGTGGTGAGTCCGTCGTCGACGGGGCCGGGATTGGTTGTAGCTGGAGGGTCTGCCGCGGGCTGGTCGGAGGGCAGGCTGCCGCCTGTACCGCCCAACTCCCGCGCCGTATCCAGCAGGGCGTTGCTGATCTGGTTGCGGGTGCGGCCGTAATGGCCGGGATCAATGGATCCGATGCGATTGTCGCGCTCGTTGCCGTTGTAGCGGCTGGTAAGCAGGAGAATGGTGTTTTCTAAGCTGCTGTCGCCTTTGGCGCGGGCCAGCTCTGCGGCCAATTTGAGGGCTTGTTCGAGTTTGGCTTCCGCCACCAACTGCTGGAGTTTGGCAATATGATCAACCGACATGCGGACGAGTGTTTGCGGTGAAAATAAAGGTTTCTGTGCCGGGCCATGCGATGAATCTGCCATTTCGTGCGCCCGACGCCGACAATATTATCCAAACCTGAGCGAACGACAAAAGGTTTGCGCATTTTTTTGATGGATAAGGCGTATCGAACCGGGCTGGATGCTGAAATTTCCGATTTTCACTCATCTTGGCTTAGAGAACCATAACTTTGCAGTCAAAATTTTGAACGGATGCAAACGGTCTTTCCTTTACAGGGCGTGGTACATCATTACGACTGGGGCGGCTACGAGATCATTCCCCAACTGCTGGGCGAAAACAACAACAACAACAAACGTCCCTATGCAGAGCTCTGGATGGGCGCTCACCCCAAGGGGCCTGCGTTGGTGCAATGGGAAGACGGCGCCTTGCCGCTCGACGAGGCCATTCGTCGGCAGGGGCTCTACCTGATGGGGCCGGCCGTGTATGAGCGCTTTGAAGGGCAGCTACCCTTTTTACTCAAACTGTTAGACGTGCGCAAAATGCTGTCGATACAGGCGCATCCCAACCTCGATCAGGCCCGGGAGGGCTACGACCGCGAGGAAGCGCTCGGCATCCCGCTTGACGCCGGCCATCGCAACTACCGCGACCGCAACCACAAGCCCGAGTCGATGGTAGCCCTCACCGATTTTTGGCTGCTGCATGGCTTCCGGCCGGCGGCCGAAATAGAAGCTTCCATAGCAGCCGAACCCGCCTGGCATGAGCTCAAACCTACTTTAGCGCAGGAGGGGCTGCCCGGCCTCTATGCCCGGGTGATGCGGGCTCCCGTGCAGGACATCGACCGCTGGCTGACGCCTCTGCGGGCGCGGCTGACTTCCCCCGACGACTACCCCAAGTCTTCCCCCGACCATTGGGCGGCCCGCGCCTTTCAGGATTACGTCCATGACGGTCATCCCGACCGGGGCATCTTTTCGATTTATTGGTTCAACTTAGTTTTTCTTCGCCCCGGCGAGGGTATCTTTCAGGCGGCAGGCGTGCCACATGCCTACCTCGAAGGCGCCAATATGGAACTCATGGCCAACAGCGACAACGTATTGCGCGGCGGCCTCACGCCCAAGCACATCGACGCGGAAGAGCTGTTAGACAAAGTAAAAGCAGAGCCCATTGTACCCGCTATCCTCCGGGGCGACGACCTGGGCCTGGGCCGCACCCGCTACCCGGCGCCCATAGCCGATTACATCTTCGACCGGATACAATTGGCCCCTGGCGCAGCGTGGGCGGGCCATTGGGCCGGGCCGCTGGTGGCTTTTGTGTACAGCGGGGTAGCAGCGGTTAACGGCCAAACCTTCCACAGCGGGCAGGCTTTTTTTGCTGTGGCAGGGGCTGGAATAACCCTGACCAATACCGGCAACGACCCCCTCGACTTGTACTGCGCTGCCTGCGCTTAGCTTTATAGTTGGCGCCGGCAGGTTTTGTGCATAGACTGTTGTGGTTATCTGAGCCTCTATACACAAAACCTGCCGACGTGCGGTATAAATAACATTGCGTTCATAATACTTTGGAGAATATTCCTAATTTTGCGCCGCCAAACCTTGGCCCCGCCAAGGGATTTGTCATTGAAAATCAAGTGCTGTCATGCCTTATCTGTTTACTTCAGAGTCGGTATCCGAAGGTCACCCCGATAAAATTGCAGACCAAATCTCGGATGCGTTGATCGACCACTTTCTGGCTTTCGACCCCACGTCCAAAGTAGCCTGCGAAACCCTCGTAACCACCGGCCAGGTGGTGCTCGCCGGCGAAGTGAAATCAGCCGTCTACCTCGACGTACAGCAAATCGCCCGCGAAGTCATCGCCCGCATTGGCTATACCAAGTCGGAGTACATGTTTGAAGCCCACTCCTGCGGCATCCTCTCAGCCATTCACGAGCAATCGCCCGACATAAACCAGGGCGTTGAGCGCATCAATCCCGAGGAGCAGGGCGCCGGCGACCAGGGCATGATGTTCGGTTATGCCACCAACGAAACCGAAAACTACATGCCGCTGCCCCTCGATCTGGCGCATAAGATTCTGATCGAGCTGGCCGACATTCGCCGCGAAGGCAAGGTGATGACCTACCTGCGCCCCGACAGCAAGAGCCAGGTGACCATCGAATACAGCGACGACGACAAGCCCCAGCGCATCGATACCATCGTCGTATCTACCCAGCACGACCCCTTCGACGAAGACAACGCCATGCTGGCCCAAATCCGCAAAGACGTCATCGACATCGTCATTCCCCGCGTGAAGGCCAAGCTCAAGCCGGAGCTGCACCCGCTCTTCGACGATAAAATCACCTACCACGTAAACCCCACCGGCAAGTTTGTCATCGGCGGCCCCCACGGCGATACCGGCCTCACCGGCCGCAAGATCATCGTGGATACCTACGGCGGCATGGGCCGCCACGGCGGCGGCGCCTTCTCGGGCAAGGACCCCTCGAAGGTCGATCGCAGCGCGGCCTACATGGCCCGCTCCGTCGCCAAGAACATCGTGGCGGCCAAGCTGGCGAAGC